>DURF01000128.1 GCA_012837395.1 Acholeplasma sp.
AAACTGCTGAAGAAATATTTAATAACAAAAAATTTAGTGATGATTTTAAAAAAAATGAGAATTATAAAGTTTTTGATATTACATTTTTAAATAAGATATATTTAGTAAATGTCTATAAAACCCAAAAAACGTTTAGTAACAATAAAATAGACATAATTGTTACTTTAAATAACGTTACTGAAGACCGAAAGATAGAAGAAACAAAAAGAGACTTCTTTGCTCATGCATCACATGAATTAAAATCACCACTAACAGCTATATTGGGATATTCAGAGTTAGTTTCGTTAAACATGGTTGAAAAGGAAGAATATTTAGAAATAATCCAAAGAATTTATAATCAAGCAAATCATATGTCTTTGTTAGTTGAAGATATGTCGATTCTATCAAGACTTGAAACATTAACTGAAAGAGAAGAGTTCCATGAAATTGTTAATTTAAATAAAGTTTTAAAAGAAACACTTTATACATTAGAACCATTTATTAATGAAAAAAACATTTACATAAATTTAATTGAAGAACAAATTGAATATAAATGTATTGAACTAGACATAAACAAACTATTTAAAAATTTAATTGAAAATGCAATTAAATATAGCAATGATAATGGTAGTATAGAAATTAGACTTTACCAAGATAATGAATATGTAGTGTTTGAAGTAAAAGATGAAGGAATAGGGATTGAACCTGAAAACTTAGAAAAAGTATTTCAAAGGTTTTATCGAGTTGATAAAGGTAGACTTGAACCAGGTACTGGTTTAGGTCTAGCAATTGTTAAACATACTGTAATTAAATATGACGGTAAAATCGATATTAAATCTGAAATTAATAAAGGCACAACAATTAAAATTAAACTAAAGGTATAAGCAAATAACAATTGCAAATCACACCCAGAGTATATCTAAATATGATATATTATGAGTAGGAAGGTGATAGATATGAGACTAAACGAATTAGTTGATATTGTAAAATACGTCTATAATGACGCATTTAAAGAACAACCAGTAGATACTAAAAAAACTGGTGAATATATCTATGAGATTGAATATAAAAACGAAAAAATCAAAGCCGATCGCTCTGTTGGTAATAAATATCGTTTAACATTCAAGAGCCCAGATGAAACTATGGAAAAGTTCAGATTATATATAGACGAAGCTAATGGCTTTAGAATGTATACATGTGATATAAGTAATTTTATTGATTTAACAGAATCACAAATAAAAAACATAACTAAATATTACAAAATTCAATAAATTTGGTATAATAAAATAGTTGGTAATTCCCAACTATTTTAATGGAGGAGTACCCAAGTCCGGCTGAAGGGGATAGTCTCGAAAACTATTAGGCTTTCTAAGTGCGAGAGTTCAAATCTCTCCTCCTCCGCCAATTCTTATTTACAATTCTCACTTATAATGATACAATACTATTATATATTTAAAGGGGCCATAGCTCAGTTGGGAGAGCGCATGACTGGCAGTCATGAGGTCAGGGGTTCGAACCCCCTTGGCTCCACATAATGAAAGATTACATGCTGCACTATGTGTAGCATTTTTATTACAAAAATATAATTATGAACATACAAAAAATCAAAAAGGCCTATCACATATTATTTGTGATAGGCCTTTAATCAATAATTAACTAAACCAATTCCATACATGCCAAAACTCGAAATTATTCGCTACAATACTTGAAATTAAATAAACAACAACT
>DURF01000129.1 GCA_012837395.1 Acholeplasma sp.
GAGCTGCTAATAATGGTGAATTTACAGTTGGGTCATTAACAGAATTTATTTCACTGTTTAGTGCACTTACTTGGCCAACGATGGCACTTGCAAGATTTTTATCATTATTCTCACAAGCACAAGCAAGCGGTCAAAGAATTAAAGAGTTTTTAGATACAAAACCAACAGTTGTTGATGGCGATGATTTAATTGAAGTAGATGAAATTAGTCCTTCAATAACAGTTAATAATTTAACTTTTAATTATCCAGATGATGATGAAAAAGTATTAAAAGATATAAGTTTTGAAATTAAAGCTGGTGAAATGGTTGGTATCTTAGGTAAAACAGGATCAGGTAAAACAACTTTAGTTGACTTACTTTTAAGAGTTTATAATGTAGAAAATGATAAAGTTTTACTTGGTGGGCATGACATTATGAAGCTACCTATCAAAAAAGTAAGGGATACAATTGGTTATGTACCACAAGATAACTTCTTATTTTCTGATACTATTAAAAACAACATTGGTTTTTCAAGAGACAAGTTTACTGATGAAGAAATTATTGATTCAGCTAAGTTTGCTGATATATATGAAAATGTTGTTGATTTTAAAGAAGGTTTTCAAACTGTTTTAGGTGAACGAGGTGTTACTGTTTCTGGTGGGCAAAAACAAAGGATTTCTATTGCAAGAGCTTTAACTAAGAACCCTGATATTTTAATATTAGATGACTCAGTATCAGCTGTTGATACTAAAACTGAAGAAACTATTATAAACAACTTATATAAATTAAGAAAAAATAAAACAACAATTTTAATTGCACACAGAATCTCAACTGTGAAAGATTTAGACAAAATTATTATTATCGATGAGGGAGAAATTGTTGCGATTGGTTCACATAAAGAATTAATGAAAAAATCACCGTTTTATCAAGAAATAGTGAAACGTCAAACCCTTGAAGAAAAAGTAATGGAGGGTGAATACAATGTTTAAACGTAAAGGTAGAAACGGTCAAGATATTGAAATGTTTAAAAAGTTAATGGTGTATTTAAAACCACACCGTAAACTATTTATAACATCATTAATTTTAATGACTCTTGTTGTATTAGTTGATCTTGTGCCACCACTCTTTATGGGGCTTGTATTAGATTATATTGGTAGTGCAACTGAAATATCAGATTTAAATATAGTTTTCATACTTTTAGGTGGATTTTTAATAGTACTAGCTGTTGCTATTTTACTTAACTATATTCAATCAATGATTTTACAGGTGATTGGTCAAAAAATTATTCAAGAAATAAGAGTAGAAACATTTAGTCATATTGTTAACTGGTCACCGGAACAATTAAACCGTGAACCTGTAGGTAAAATGGTTACAAGAGTTATGAATGACTCAGAAAGCATATCACAGTTATTTACATCAACTGTAATTAACTTAATTAGAAGTTTTATTATGATGTTTATAATTGTTGTTGTCTTGTTTATAATAAATATTAAATTAGCGCTTATTACAATGATTACAATCCCATTTATTTCAGTAGTATCATACTTCTTTAGAAAAATAAGTAGAAGAAACTGGCGTAAAATTAGAGATGATATATCAGCTCTAAACTCCTTTTTGTCAGAAAATTTATCAGGTATGAAAATTACTCAAGTCTTTAATCAAGAAGAGAAAAAGCGTGAAGAGTTCCACCAAAGAACAAAAGATTTAGAAAGAAATTATCAAATCCAAATTGCAATATTCGCAACCTTTAGACCACTAATATATTTAATTACTACTGGTGGAACAGTTTTAATTATTTACTTTGGTGGGATGCAAGTTATCGCAATGGCTTTAAGTTTTGGTATTCTTTATGCATTCCAAAACTACGCAAGTATGTTCTTTAATCCAATTCAACAAATTGCTGAAGAAGTTAACAACTTACAAGATGCTTTCTCAAGTGCAGAAAAAATCTTTAGTGTTCTAGATGAACCACCAGTAATTGTTAATGATGAAGATGCGATTGAGTTAGAAGAATTTAAAGGTCATATTGAATTTAAAAATGTATGGTTCCAATATATTGAAGATGAATGGGTTTTAAGAGATGTATCATTTGAAGTTAAACCTGGTCAAACTGTTGCTTTAGTTGGAGCGACTGGTTCAGGTAAAACAACAATTCTTTCACTACTTGTAAGAAATTATGAAATTCAAAAGGGACAAATCTTAATTGATGGTATTGATATTAAAAAGATTAAATATCAATCACTAAGAAAACATATTGGTCAAATGTTACAAGATGTATTTTTATTTAATGATACTATCGAGAAGAATATTAGATTAAATAATGTTGAAATATCTTTTGAAGATGTAGTTAAAGCCTCAGAATATGTCGGTGCTGATACATTTATTAACAAAATACCAGAAAAATATAATCATATGGTATTAGAACGCGGTAATAACTTCTCAACAGGTCAAAGACAATTAATCTCGTTTGCTAGAGCAATCGTTAATAAACCAAGCTTGTTAATCCTAGATGAAGCAACCGCAAACATTGATAGTGAAAGTGAAGAAATCATTCAAAATTCATTAAAACGAATTATGAATGATCAAACAATGATTATTGTTGCTCATAGACTTTCAACAATTCAACATAGTGATAAAATCATTGTTCTTCATAAAGGGAAAATTATTGAACAAGGTAGTCATCAAGAACTATTAAGAAATGAAAGTTTATATTACAACTTATATATGATTCAGTTTGATGAAGAACTGGATGGAAAAGAGGATACAAAATGAAAAAATCAGAAATTCAAAGTATTTTAAATGAAGCATTAACTACAGGAGCAGATTTTGGAGAATTGTTTTTCGAAAAAACAATTTCTAATGGAATTAATGTTATGAATGGTGAAGTCATTAACATTAGTGTTAGTGAACTATCAGGGGTAGGTGTAAGATTATTAAAAGGAAGTGATGAGGTTTACGCATATACAAATGATGTAAACAAAGAAACTATTATGGAACTTTTAGAACAACTAAAAGCAAGTTTTAATGATACTCCTGGTAAAGTAGTACCGCTTGGTGATAAAAAACCATTTAATAACAACATTAAAAAACCTTTTGATAAAGTTCCAACTAGCGAAAAAACCGCTAAATTATTACACTTAAATTCAATTATTAAAAATGAAAGTGAATTAATTGTTCAAGCAATCACTAATTTAAGTGAAAAACGTCAAGAAGTATTAATCGCAAACACTGAAGGTATTTATCAAGACGATGAAAGAATTTACACTAGAGTTATTTTAGCCTCAGTTGCTAAAGACGGTGACAAGATGGAACAAACATATGATGGTCCAGGTCGCTTTATGGGATTTGAAATATTTGATGAAATTGATTTCGATACACTTGCATTAGATGTTGCAAAATCAAGTGTTAAACAATTAAATGCTAAAGATATTAAAGCAGGTGTTATGCCAGTAGTTATTCATAACGGATTTGGTGGAGTTATTTTCCATGAGGCTTGTGGTCATCCACTAGAAGCTAGTTCAATCGCAAAAGGTTTATCACCATTTGCAGGTAAAGTTGGTGAAAAGGTTGCTTCTGATGTTGTTACAGCATTTGATAATGGAAATGTTGAAGGTGCATGGGGAAGATTAAACTTTGATGATGAAGGTCATCCAACTCAAAATAACTTATTAATTGAAAACGGAATATTAAAAGGTTATTTAATCGATAAAAGAAATGGTAGAACAATGAATTCTAAGTCTACTGGTTCAAGTAGAAGACAATCATACAAATACTCACCAACTTCAAGAATGAACTCAACATTTATTGCTAATGGTACGGAAGATTATATGGATATTATTAAAGATACAAAACAAGGACTATTTGCAAGAAAACTTGGTGGTGGAACAGTTGATCCATCAACTGGTGAATTTAACTTTGCTGTTTTAGAAGGTTATATGATTGAAGATGGAAAATTAACTGATGCAGTTAAAGGTGCAATGTTAATTGGTAATGGTAAAGATATTTTATTTGAAATAGACCGAGTTGCAAATAACTTAGAATTTGGTCAAGGGATGTGTGGAGCATCATCTGGATCAATTCCAGTTGATGTTGGACAACCAACCATTAGAGTTAAAAAGATTACCGTAGGAGGACGTTCAAATGAGTAATTATAATAAATGGATCGAATTAGGTTTGAAAAAAGGTCTTTCTGATATTGAAATTCATATTAATGAAAAAGTTGATTTAGGATTAAACGTTTACGAAGGAAAAGTTGAACAAAATGAAATAAGCAAAATGCAAACAGCAAGTATTAAAGGAATTTTTAATAACAAAGCTGCTAATGTATATGTTGAAAATTTAACTGATAGTAATATCGAATTAATGCTTGATCACTTACTTGATAGTGCTAAAAATATTACATCAAATGAACCTGCGATTATTTTTGAAGGTTCTAAGGAATATGTTAAAATTAATGAACCAATTTTTGATTTTTCAAAAATTGATCCAAAAGATAAAGTAAAATTATTACTTGATCTAGAAGCAGGTATTTATAAAAATGAATTTGTTAAAAAAGTTTCTACAACATTTTATGGCGAAACTGAATTAAAAACAACCATTATTAACTCAAAAGGTTTAAACCTATCACGCCACTCAACAGTTGCTACAATATATGCCAGTGGTGTTTATGAAAAAGAAGGCCAAATTAAATCAGGCCTATCTTATCAAATAGTTAAAAACTTTAATGAAATTAATGTAGATAAACTTATTGATGATAATATCAAAAACGGCACAAGCCAATTAGGTGCTAAAACCATTAGTTCATCTAAATATCCGGTTGTCTTTGATAATGAACAATTTGGAAATGTTTTAGCAGTTTTTGCAACAATCTTCTCAGGAGAAGCAGCATTTAGAAACCTTACAAAACTAAATGGTAAACAAGGAACAAAAATTGCTTCACCAATTGTCAACTTAGTTGATAGCCCATTCCATGAAAAAGCATTAATGAAAGTACCTTTTGATGATGAAGGGGTTGCATGTGAAACGCGTCACTGGATTAAAGATGGTGTATTTACAGACTTTAATCACAACTTAAAAACAGCAGCTATTTTTAATACAAAATCAACTGGTAACGGCTTTGGCAGAGGAATTAAAGCAACCAATTTAGTATTAGAACCACAAGAATATACATTAAACGAAGTCCTAGACACAATTCAACACGGTATCTATATAACTGACTTAGTTGGTCTACATGCAGGAGTTGAAACAGTATCAGGTGATTTTAGTTTACAAGCGGCAGGTTTTGAAATTAATGACGGTAAACTTGGTAGACCAATAGATATGATAGTTGTATCAGGAAACTTCTTTGAGTTATTAAATAATATCGAAATGATTGCTAATAATTTAATTTTTGGATTATCAGGTGTTGGAACTGGTGCGGTTAAGATTTCTGAGTTAACTGTTGCTGGTGAATAATTAGAGTTTAAAGAAGAGTAAAGAGTAATCTTTATTCTTTTTTCTTTCTCTAACTTTATAAGTTAGAGTATAAATGATATAATATAATATGAATGAAATAGAAAAGGTGGAGATTGGCATTATAAAACTTACTACAAACGGTAAATTATATATAATCGGTGAATATAATGTAATATTTCCTAAAGGAAACGCAATCCTTTATGGGTTAAATAAAGATATTAAGTTTGAAATTAAAGATTCAAACGACTTTTTATACCAAACAAGAAAAGTAACACAAAAATTTGAATATAATGATAAAACTTTTACATTTGAATCAAATAACAACGATGAAATAATTAAAACAGCTATAAAGATAACTTTTGATTATTTAAAATATAAAGGAATTGAACCAACTCCGTTTAACTTAAACATTGTTTCTGATTTAGAAAGCAAATTAGGTGAGAAATACGGATTTGGCTCATCATCAGCATTAATTACAGGTGTTATTAAGAGTATTTTACTTTTCCATGAACTTGATGCTAACAATTTTTTAGTATTTAAATTAGCAGTTTTAACTCAAAACAAACTTAATGATTTTTCATCAGGTGGTGATTTAGCATCAGCTCTATTTGGTGGAGTTATTTATTATGAACGTTATAATAAAAAATGGTTATTAAAAAATATTGATAATATCGAAATAGTTGAGAAAAAATGGCCTAAATTAAAAATAGTTGA
>DURF01000130.1 GCA_012837395.1 Acholeplasma sp.
AGAGCGTGGAGTAACAGTTAAAGATATTGCTGAAATTACTCATCATCAACAATCACGCTATACTGAAGGAATTTCAATGCAGTTATGTATTGAATCGGTTGAAAAGATTTTATCTTTAAGAGATACATTTCATTTTGTTCAATTATCTGCTGAAATCGATCGTTTAGTTGAAGAAAAAGCTTTTAGAAGCCCAATTCAAGATATATTACATGAGGACTTAGGGCTCTTTGGAATTGATGAAACACTTGGTCTTGACTTATCAGGTTTATATGGAACAATTGGGCAAACAAACTTTGGTGATATTGATGTTAACAAAGTTGGTGTAATTGCAAGACTAAATGAAGAAGGTAAAAAAGAAGGCGTATGTCATACTTTTATGGATGATATTGTTGGTGCACTTGCAGCTGCAGCATCAACTAGAGTAGCCCAAGTTTTAAACGAAGAACTTGCAGCACTAAATGATGATTATGAAAGAATAACTATTTTTGATTTAGAGGATGAATTATAAAAAAGGTGATTAAGTGGAAAATAAAACTAGTAAAAAAGATAAGATAATTACAAAATTTGGTAAAAACTTATTTGCCAAATTTTTCGGTTTTGAACAAGGCGTTGATATTACTGATGATATTGCTGTTTTACATCGAAAAAATGTTGTAATTAAAAACATAATTTTTGTTACTAACATTATTTATTCACTTCTTTTATTTATTTTATCATTATCAACAAATCTAAGATCTGACTGGGCGATTACAATAATTGCCTTTCCATTAACTTTTATTATTAACAAAGGTTTAACGTCATTAATTAACATCGATAATAGAGATATAACAAAACAATCGGTTGCGATGTATATAGCATCTCTTTATATATACATTTCATCTATTTTAGTTTACGCGAGACTTTATCAATCTGGTACATTTGAAACAGTATCTTATGTCTTATTATATTATTCAATTGTTTTAATATCTTTATATCAAGATAAGAAGTTATTATTCCATGGTTTTATCTACTTGTTTGGTTTAATGACTTTTATTCATTTGTTATGGACATATCAAATATTAGAATATAATAGTTTATCAATCGCTGAGTTTTTAAAATCTTTTGTAGGATCAACTGATTTTGGAGATTTAATATTAAGGTCACTCGTATTCATTTTATTTTATTTAGTTGTCTATGTTATAGTCTCAATTGGACAATATATGCAAGAAGAAAGAAAGTTGGAGTTAATTAAAAGAAGGCAAGTTCAAAATGACTTTGCGGCAATTGTTGGAAATTTATTTAATGCAGTATTTATTAATGCGTATGTAAATTTGAATGAAGACTTTGCTTATATGACTCAAAGAATGGCCGATAAAATTGCTGGATTTATTAATTTAAATCCAATCGCAATTGAAAATTTAAATGATTTTGCTTTAATTCATTTAAAATATGATGATGTAAAAGATTTCAAACTAGATGTAGATGCCTTTGATGATCGTATATATGAAGAGTTAAAAGCTAAAACAACACTTGGAGCTGACATTGTTAAAAGAATGGAGATTTCTCAAAACGTTGATACAATCGCAAGATCATATGTTGAAAACAATTTAGGAGATGAAAAACTTATCTCAATTATGGCACCAGTTAATGATGATAACTCACAAATTATTATGTTATCTGAAATTTATTTAACATTTAGAGATTCACAAAGTTACAAAAGACCTTTTACACATAGTGAAACTCTAAATTATATTGAAAAAATATTTGAACCATTTTTAAGCCCAGTTATATTAGAAAGGTTTTTAAAGTTTTCTGATGAAATAGAAAGTGAATATAATAGTTATTTATAGTTTTATTTTAAAATAAATATGTTATAATTATTACAAGTTAATAAAGACTTATTAAGAGCTATGGAGGTTAGTGACCAATGAAGTAGCGGCAACCTATTAAATTAGGTGCCATCACGAGGAGAGTAATCTCATCAATAAGGAAATTTATAAGCACTATCCTTGTTGAATAGTGCTTTTTTTGAAAGGAAGTATAGATATGAATTATTTATTTAGTAGTGAATCAGTAACAAAAGGTCATCCTGATAAAGTTGCCGATAGAATAAGTGATGCTGTTTTAGATGCAGCATTAAAAGAGGACGAAAATTCAAGAGTTGCATGTGAAGTAGCGATTAAAAGTGATTTAGTTTTAGTATTTGGAGAAATTACAACAAAAGCGAAAATTGACTACGAAACAATTATTAGAGAAACCATTATTGAGATAGGTTATGATAATGATGAATTAGGTTTTAATGGAAAAACTGTTGAAATAAATTTTAAGTTAACAAATCAATCAAGCGAAATTGCTCAAGGAGTAAGTTTAGAAGATGAGTTAAACCAGGGTGCTGGCGATCAAGGTATTATGTTTGGTTATGCAACTAATGAAACAAAAAATTATATGCCAATTGCAATCGATTTAGCACACAGACTAGCTTTAAGACTAACTGAAGTAAGAGAAAAAGAAATTGTCAAAGGAATTAGACCAGATGGTAAAACCCAAGTAACAATCGAATATGATAAGAATCATCAACCAGTTAGAGTTGATACAATTGTAATTTCAACACAACACGATGAATCTTATAACAGCGAAACATTAAGAAAAGTGTTAGTTGATGAAGTTATTAATAAAGTAGTTAATAATAAACATATGGATGAAAATACTAAGATTTTAATTAATCCAACTGGAAGTTTTATTTTAGGTGGACCAGCAGCAGATTCGGGTTTAACTGGTAGAAAATTAATTGTTGATACATATGGCGGTTATGCAAGACATGGTGGCGGAGCATTTTCTGGTAAAGATGCATCTAAGGTAGACCGCTCAGCAGCATATATGATGCGTTATTTAGCGAAACATATTGTTGCTGCTAAGTTAGCTGAGCGTGTTGAGTTACAAGTATCTTATGCAATTGGAGTTGCTAAACCAGTTAGTTTATTTATTGAAACTTTTGGAACAGAAAAGGTAGAATTAAGAAAAATTTATAATCTAATTGAAAATAATTTTGATTTAAGACCAGCAGCAATTATTAAAAAACTAGAATTAAAAAAACCGATTTATAAAAAGTTATCTTCTTATGGACATTTTGGTGAAAATGCTAAAAATTTAAAATGGGAAGAGTTAGATAATCTTGCTTTATTTGAGCAAGTATTAGAAGATAAGCGCTAATTGCGCTTTTCTTTTTGGCTTGATAAATAACCTTTATTATAGTATTATAATAAAGACACTTAAAGGATGTGAGACAATGTTTAAAAAATGGTTTGATCCAACTAGAAAAGTCTTAAAACAAGCAAAAATTGTTGCTGATGCAGTGTTTGCATTAGAAGATGAAATGAAAAAATTAAGCGATCAAGAATTGAAAAATAAAACAAAAGAATTTAAAGAAAGATTTAAAAACGGCGAAACTTTAGATGATTTACAAGTTGAAGCTTTCGCGGTTGTAAGAGAAGCTTCAACAAGAGTTACTGGAATGACACCATACTATGTACAAATACTTGGTGCATATGCTATTCACAATGGTGATATTGCAGAGATGAAAACTGGTGAAGGTAAAACTTTAACAGCAGTTATGCCAGCATACTTAAATGCTCTTAATGGTGAAGGCGTTCATATTATTACAGTTAACGATTACTTAGCTAAACGTGAAGCTGAAGGTGAAATCGGGGATTTATTTCGCTTTTTAGGACTAACTGTAGGTCTTAATGCGCGTGAGTTAACTAGAGAACAAAAACAAGAAGCATATGCTTCTGATATTATGTATTCAACAAATAGTGAAGTAGGATTTGACTATTTAAGAGATCATATGGTTTTATATTCGAAAGATTTAGTAGCTAAAAGAGGCTTAAATTTTGCGATTATTGACGAGGTTGACTCAATTTTAATTGACGAGGCGAGAACACCATTAATTATTTCTGGTGGTGCTAAAGAAAATAAAAACTTATATCAAAGAGCAGACCGATTAGTTAAAAGTTTTAATGAAGATGAATATGAAGTTGATATTGAATCAAAGACAATTGAATTAACACCAGAAGGTATTAATAAAGCAGAAAGTTTTTTTGAAGTAGAAAACTTATATGATTTAAATAACGTAAGTATCGTTCATCATATTAATAACGCTCTAAGAGCGAACTATATTCTAGCAAGAGATAAAGAATATGTTGTTCAAGATGGTGAAGTATTAATTGTTGACCAATTTACAGGTCGTATATTACATGGTCGTCAGTTTAGTGAAGGATTACATCAAGCAATTGAAGCAAAAGAAAACGTTGAAATTAAAAAAGAAACTGTAACTGTTGCGACAATTACATATCAAAACTTTTTTAGAATGTATAAAAAATTATCTGGTATGACAGGTACAGCTAAAACTGAAGAAGAAGAATTTAATGAAATATATAATATGGATGTAATTGAAATACCTACTAATGAACCTGTAATTAGAATTGATGCACCTGATTATTTATACGCATCAGCAGAAGCTAAATTTAAAGCATTACTAGATGATGTTGAGGCTAGACACAAAAAAGGTCAACCAATATTAGTTGGTACTATAGCGGTTGAAACTAGTGAGTTTTTATCACTAGAAATGCGAAAAAGAAGAATTCCTCATGAAGTTTTAAATGCTAAAAATCATGCTAGAGAAGCTGAAATTATTGAAAAAGCCGGATTAAAAGGCTCTGTCACAATTGCTACAAACATGGCTGGTCGTGGTACGGATATTAAACTAGGAGAAGGGGTTGTTGAACTGGGTGGACTAGCTGTTTTAGGTAGTGAAAGACATGAGTCACGCCGTATTGACAATCAGTTAAGAGGACGTTCTGGTCGACAAGGAGATCCAGGGTTTTCAAGATTTTATATATCAGCTGATGATGAATTATTAGTAAGATTTGGTGGTGAGTCATTTAAAAGAAGAATTCAAATGCTTCAAAACTTAAATGAAGATAAAGAAGCACCAATTGAATCAAAGATGTTTTCAAGATTTGTTGCTAGTGCACAAAAAAGAATTGAAGGAAACAACTTTGATTCACGTAAAAATGTTTTAAAATATGATGACGTTTTAAGAGTTCATCGTGAAATTATTTATCAAGAAAGAACCGATGTTTTAACTCTAAATAACATTGAAGAACAAGCAATTACTATTTTAAACCGAACAATTGAAAATGATATTTATAACTATGTTAAAGTAGGAAGAAGAACTGAAGAAGTAGATGTTGAAGGATTAATGCGACATTTTGATGGTGCATTATTTAACAAAGGTGTTATCGATCAAAATGAACTAGAAGGAAAAACTCCTGAAGAAGTAACAAGTTATATTTTAGAACTAACTGAAAATATAGTTGAAACTAAAAAAAGTGCGATTCCAGATGAAGTCTTTAATGAATTTTTAAAAGTAATTATGCTTAGAATTATTGATACATATTGGATGAATCATATTGACACAATGAGCGAACTTCGTCAAGGTGTAACACTACAAGCTTATGGCCAACAAAATCCACTTGTAATTTACCAAAAAGAGGGATTCCGTTTATTTGAAGAATTAAAAACAAACATTGGTCGAGATATTACAAAATATATTTTAAGAGCCAACATCCAAGTTAATGTTAAACGAGAAGCAGTAGTTAAAAATACTGCAACCAACCAAGGCGATGACGCCCCAAGAAAACGAAGAGTAAGAAAAACAAGAGGTCGTCGTGCACCTTGGCAATAAGGTGATATTTATGGAAAGATATGAAGTTAATCGCACGATTGAAAGATTTAGTAAACAAATAGATGACTTAACTAAAAAAATTAATCCCGAAAAATTAAAAAATGAAATTAAAGCATTAAATGAAAAAATGCAAGCCGAAAACTTTTGGCAAAATCCAGAAGAGGCTACAAAAGTAACGAAAGAAGCTAACGCGAAACAATCGCGTTTAGCTTCTTTAAATGAGCTTGAAAACAAACTAAATGGCATAGTCGAATGGCTTGAAATAAGTGAAGAACATACTGAAGAATGGGAAATATTAGAAAATGATATTTCAAATTTAGATACTGAACTGAATAGTTTTTCCACAGAAATATTACTAAGTGGCAAATATGATGATAATAATGCAATCTTAGAAATCCATGCAGGAGCTGGTGGTACTGAAGCTCAAGACTGGGCTGATATGCTTTATCGTATGTATGTTAGATATTTTAATATAATGAAATATAAACATGAAATAATTGATATACAACAAGGTGAAGAAGCAGGAATTAAATCGGTTACCATTATGGTTAAAGGAGGTCTTGCTTATGGCTATTTAAAGGCGGAACGCGGTGTTCATCGCTTAGTAAGAATTTCACCTTTTGACTCAAATGCAAGACGTCATACATCATTTGCCTCAGTTGAAGTTACACCTGAAATAGATGATACTATCAATATTGAAATTAAAGATGAAGATATTAGGGTTGATGTTTATCGCTCATCTGGTGCAGGCGGACAATCAGTTAATACAACTGACTCAGCTGTTAGAATAACTCACCTTCCAACAAATATAGTTGTTAGTTGTCAAAATGAGCGTAGTCAAATAAAAAACCGAGAAACAGCATTTAAACTCTTAAAAGCAAAATTAGTTCAAGAAGAAATTAAAAAACAAGAAGCACTTCTTAAAAATTTACAAGGTGACTTAAAAGAAATAGCTTGGGGTTCTCAAATTAGATCATATGTTTTCCACCCTTATCAAATGGTTAAAGATCATAGAACAAATTATGAAACTAGTCAAATTGATGATGTTATGGATGGGAAAATACAAGAATTTATTGTTGCATATTTAAAAGCAGGAGGTAATTAATGGACAAATATAATTTTAAAATTAAAGAAGTACTACAAATTTCTCTTGGTGTACTATTAGTAGCAATAGCTTTTTATTATTTATTTCTACCGGCTAATTTAGTAACTGGTGGTGTAACTGGTCTTTCAATAATATTTAAAGATTGGTTTAGTGTAAGTGATACTATTATGAGTGTATTTATATTCATAATGAATGGAATTTTATTAATAGTTGGAGGAATTATTTTAGGAAGAGATTTTTTCTTTAAGACTATTTACGGGACTTTATTATTACCACTATTAACACTATTATTTTCTTTACTTCCACTTGAAAACAGTATTTTTCTAGATAGCATTGAAAATGTCAACTATAAAATTATTATTATATCTACTCTAGGAGCTCTTTTAACTGGTCTGGGATTAGGTCTTGTTTTTAAAAACAATGCAACTACAGGTGGAACTGATGTTATTCAAAAAATTCTTTACGAAAAATTAAAAGTTCCATACTCAGCAGCTATATACTTAACTGACGGTGTTATTATTGCGTTAGGTTTTTATTTTTTTGGAATTGATAGTACATATTTTGCAATTATTGCATTAATAATTTCTGGAACTGTAGTAGACAAAGTTATATTATCTGGTAGAGCAGGTTATACCTTATTTATTGTTACTAACGAATACCAACAGCTTAAGGAACAAATTTATTTAAAACTTGATCGTGGTATTACTAAAGCATCTGTCGTAGGAGGCTATAGTGAAAAAGAGCGTGATATGATTATTTGTACTATAACTAGAAATCAGCTATATCACTTAAAAGCAATCATTTTAGACGTTGATCCTGGTGCATTTACATTTATAACAAAAACAAGTGAATCTGTAGGTCAAGGATTTAATTAAAATGGTACAATTAACAAAAAAATACAAATATTATACTAAAGTTACTTACAATAATGAAGAGTATGATATAGAAAATGAAGTAATAATTAAATACGCAATTTCTACCGGCAAAGAATTTACAAAAAAACAGTGGGATAATATCATTGAAGATAATAAATATTATTACTATGATAGACTAGGTAAAAACAAGTTAAAACGACTAATAACAACCCATGAGTTAAAAACATTTCTTTTAGAAAAAAAAGCACCGATTAATGTAGTTAATAAGTTAATCGAAAAATATGAAAAATACAAGTTTTTAAATGATGAATATTATGTAAAATCATATCTTCAAAGTAAGATGATAAAAGAAGGTCCCAGGTTAATATTTACTAAACTTACTGAAAAAGGAATAAGTAAAGATTTAATTAATAAAGAGTTAAACAAACTGGATGAGTCAATAAACATTGAAACTTATATTAATTCCAAAGCAGGAAAAATCAAGAATAAAACAAAAAAACAAATTAAAAACCAGTTAAAAAAAGAATTAACAAATAAAGGTTTTAATTATTCTCTTGTTAACAATTTAGTTGATCAATTATTATTAGATTTTAATGTTGATGAATCTAAAATAATCGAAAAAGAATTTAATAAAATATATAAACGCCATTATAAAACTAAAGAAAATAATGAATTAAAACATTTCATAAAACAAAGACTTTATCAAAAAGGCTTTAATATTGATGATATTAATAATATAATCAATAAAAACATTGTTTAATTATTATAATTCTTTACAAGAAAGTTAATATTTGCTATAGTAAAACAAGGTTATTTAAGAAATTTA
>DURF01000131.1 GCA_012837395.1 Acholeplasma sp.
GCTGGACTAAGTCTTGGAATGAGTAAAAAATCTATTATGAATAAAATAGTTTTACCACAAGCAATTAAAAACATTATTCCTTCCCTTGGAAACGAATTTATTACAATGATAAAAGAAACATCAATCTTTATGTATTTAGGAGTGGCAGAGTTAATGTATAACGCAAGTATTATTAAAGCTGAAACATTCCAAATAAAAGAAGTATATATACTAACGGCTCTAGTTTATTTAGTATTAACATTAACTACTTCTAAGTTACTTTCAATATATCAAAAGAAATTAGGTGAAAAATATGAAAAATAATCTATTTAAACTAAAAAATATTATAAAAGAGTTTGAAGATGGCACTATTGCTCTTAACAATTTAAATTTAGAAATCAATGATGGTGTTACAGTTATTATCGGACCATCCGGTTCTGGTAAGTCAACAATTTTAAGACTTCTAAACTTATTAGAAAAACCATCTAATGGTGAAGTTTTATATAAAGATCAATTAATTACTGATAAAGATTTTAAATTAAACAAATATCGTCAAAAGGTATCAATGGTTTTCCAAAACTTCAATTTGTTTCCTCATTTAACAATTATAGAAAACTTAAACCTTGCTCAAATCGATGTTTTAAATAAAACCCAAATCGAAGCAACTAATACATCGATAAAATATTTAGAAGCAGTTGGCTTATTTGATAAAATAAATAACTATCCAAATCAACTCTCAGGTGGACAGAAACAAAGAATCGCCATCGCAAGAACGCTTTGTATGGAACCGGATGTAATTCTTTTTGATGAACCAACAAGTGCTCTTGATCCTGAAATGGTTAAAGAAGTATTACTTGTTATGAAGGATTTAGCTGAAAAAGGTCTTTCAATGGTTATAGTAACTCATGAAATGACATTTGCTAAAAAAGTAGCAGATGAAGTAATTGTTGTTGATAAAGGTGAATTAATAGAAAAAGGAAGTCCGAATAATATTTTTAATAATCCTAAAAATATAAGAACAAGTAAGTTTTTAGAAGCACTAACAATCGATTTATAGTATAATAATGTTAGGAGTTGATATTTATGAATAAAAAGTATTTTAGTTTAAAAATACTAAACAATGATTTTCTTATTATTACTAATAATGATAAAGTTATATCATTAGATATTACAAATGAGACTTCTAACTTAACAAAAGAAGATAATCTAGACTTTATTAATAATGTTGAACAAGAATTAACTAATTATTTATTAGGAAAATCAAAAGAATTAAACTTTCCTTATCAGTTAATTGGTACTAACTTCCAAAAAAGTGTTTGGGAAATATTACTTAAGATAAATTATGGAGAAACTCTAAACTATGAAGATATTGCTGTTAAGTTAGGCGATAAAAACAAAGTAAGAGCGGTCGGTAATGCAGTTGGTAAAAATCCCATCTTAATTAAAGTTCCTTGTCACCGAGTAATTAGAAAAAACGGAGAACTTGGTGGATTTAGTTCAGGCATTGATGTAAAACTTAAATTACATGAAATAGAAGGGATTTAAATAATATGATAAAAGAAATGATTAATAAACTTTGTGAAATTAGTATAGCATTTTCTAGAAATAGTGGAGCAGGTTCAATTCCTAAAGTATATAAAGGTTTGTTACTTGATGAAGACGAGAACTACATTAAGTTTAAAGTAGAACATAAGAGAAAAGATAGTGAAATTATAATAATTAATAAAAACTATTTAATTGAAATTAAAAGAATTTATGAATAAGACAACCTCAGGGTTGTTTTTTTCTTATATCTATAGTAAAATAAATATGAGCAACAACTCATATGAAAGGAGAATCATATGTTAGAAAAAAATATAATGTTAAACGTTAGTAATTTATTTAAAGTATTATCTGACCCAACCAGAATTAAA
>DURF01000132.1 GCA_012837395.1 Acholeplasma sp.
ATTAATAGTTGGATAAACATTAATGCCATTTTTCAACCAAACATGATAGTTTTGAATTAATTTTTCTAATCCCCATAGTCCAACCCAATAAATATCACCACTTTGTTCCATAATTGGCATAAACTTATTAGGAGTTAAAACACCAAGCGTTGGATGGTTCCATCTAATAAGAGATTCAATCGCAAAAACTTTTTTAGTTTCGATATTAACAATTGGTTGATAATAAAGAGTAAATTGATCCTTTTCCATCGCATCTTTAATTTGGAAGTAATAATCTGCATTTTCTGTTTCTTCTTCGATTGCTTTTGAGTAAACATTTAAACTATTGCCACCAGCCTTTTTAACTTTATACATTGCTAGTTTAAGTGATTTAATTAAAGCATCAACTTTAACACCATGGTTTGGAAAATAAGCAACTGCAATTGAAGCAGTTTGGTCTAAAACTGTATGTTCATATAACTTTATCGGTTCTCTAAATTGTTCTAATAACTTTTGACCATATAGTTCAACATCACTTCTTTTATACTTATGATTCATTAAAACCAAAAATTCATCTCCATGAAATCTTGAAATTTTAACATCACTTGGTAAGACATTTTTTATCCTATTAACAACTTCTTTTAAAATAACAGCAACCTCTTTTTCATTAAAGGCGTTTCTAAAGTTATTAAACTTATCTAAATCGATATATAAAATCCCAAATGTATTATTAGTACCTATTTGTGAAATATAGGTTGCTATTAAGGATTCCATTTCTACTTTAGAAATAACACCGTCAATTTTATTTTGTTTTGCAAAACGTTCTTTTTGCATTTCAAAAATAACTTTTTTAAACAAAAAATAACTTGCGGTTATAACTAACCCCACAATAACTATTGTTAAAATAGTCGCTAATACCGGATTATCTGCTAGTGCTAAAATCATTCTTCTACCTCCCCTTCATTACTATGATTATATTTTTTAATTAATTCATACGCTTCTTTAAATGTAACAGCCTTAGATATTAAGTATCCCTGAATAATATTAGCATTATTCTTTCTTAAATGATCATTTTGAGCCTTTGTTTCAACTCCTTCAACAATTACATCTAAATTAAGGCTCTTAGCTAGATTAGTGATGAATTTAACTGTTTCTCGTTTAAATTTATCTTGTGGATAACCTATAATAAATTCTCTATCAATTTTAATTGTATCAATGTTTAATTGTTCTAAATACTTAAGTGATGAATAACCCGTTCCAAAATCATCTAAATGGATATGGACACCATGTTTCTTTAATTGACGAATCTTTTCGTTAATTAAAGTAAAGGATGACATTAAAACTGTTTCAGTTATTTCGATAGCAATTGAATTAGGTTTAATACTGTATTTTTCCATTTGTTCGATAAACTCTTGTACAAAACCAATTTGTAAAATTTGCACCGGTGAAACATTCATCGCTATAACAATATCTTCCCCTTCTAACCTTTTAGCAAGTTCAAAGGTTTTTCTCATTGTTATTCTACCAATATCAATAATATAGTTGTTAGCTTCAGCTAACTTAATATATGTTTCAGCTGAAACATATTGATATTTTGGATTATTCCATCTAATTAAT
>DURF01000133.1 GCA_012837395.1 Acholeplasma sp.
TACAATCACAATTTAACATTCCACACGTTTCAACAGGCGATATCTTCCGTGGCTTATTACGCACGGAAGATAGTATCGCTGATGAAGTTCGCAAGTATTTAGATCAAGGGTTATTAGTACCAGATGAATTAACAAATCGTGTTGTTGAAAAAAGATTTGAACAAGACGATGTTAAAAAAGGTTTTATCTTTGATGGTTATCCAAGAAATGTTTTCCAAGCAGAAGCTTTTAGTAAGTTTTTAAAAGACAATAATTATGAAGTAGATTTAGTTATTAACTTTGCTGCTTCAGATGAAGTTATTGTGAAAAGATTAAGCGGAAGAAGAGTTTGTCCTAAATGTGGGGAAACTTATCATTTAGAAACAAACAAACCGAAAATAGATAACTTATGTGATAATGATCAAACTGAGTTAATTCAAAGAGAAGATGATAAACCAGCAACAATTTTAAAAAGATTAGCAGTTTATCATGATCAAACAAAACCACTTATAAATTACTATGAGAAACTAGGGATTTTAAAAACAGTTGATGGAACTGGCAACATTGAAGACACTAACAAAGCAATTACAAAAATTATAGGTGATTTAAAGTGATTACTATTAAATCCCAAAGAGAAATAGAATTAATGAGAGAAGCTGGAGCAATTCTTGCTGAAACGCATGAAATGCTCAAAGCTCACATTAAACCAGGTATAACAACAGCGAAACTCGATAAACTTGCAGAAGAATTTATTATAAGTAAAGGTGGAAGTCCATCATTTAAAAACTATAACGGATTCCCAGGCTCAATTTGTTCATCAATTAATGAAGTTGTTGTTCACGGTATTCCATCAAAAAAAGCAGTTTTAAAAAATGGTGATATAATATCAATTGATTTAGGAGTAAACTTTCAAGGATATCATGCTGATGCGGCAATTACTCACCCAGTGGGTAATATAAGTGATAAAGTAAAAAAATTACTTGAAGTAACCGAAGCATCACTATATGAAGGATTAAAGGAAGCTAAACCAGGCAATCATTTATCAAATATATCACATCGTATTGAACAATTTATCAAACCACATGGTTATGGTATTGTAGAAGAATTTACTGGTCATGGTATCGGTAAAAACTTACACGAAGAACCTTATGTACCAAACTTTGGCGAACCAAATGAAGGACCAATTTTACAAGAAGGTATGACTATTTGTGTTGAACCAATGGTAAATTTAGGAACTAAAAATGTGAAAATTTTGAGGGACAATTGGACAACAGTAACAATTGATCGTAAATATAGTGCCCACTTTGAACATACAATTGTTATTACAAAAGATGGGTATGAAATATTAACAAAACTAAGGAGTGAATAAATGGCTAAAGAAGATTTAATAGAAGTTCAAGGTAAGGTTATTGAAGTATTACCAAATGCACAATTTAAAGTAGAATTAGAAAATGGGCATACAGTAAACGCCCACATATCTGGTAAAATCCGTATGTTTAAAATACGCATTTTACCTGGTGACAATGTAACGGTAGAATTGTCACCATATGATTTATCACGCGGCCGTATAACATACAGACGCAAATAAACAAGGAGGCATACATAATGAAAGTAAGATCATCCGTAAAAAAACGTAGTGAAGATGACATTATTGTCCGCAGAAAAGGACGCGTTTATGTCATCAATAAGAAAAATAGAAGACATAACCAAAGACAAGGTTAATAGGAGGAACTATGGCTAGAATAGCAGGTATAGATGTACCACGCGATAAGCGTGTGGTAATTTCATTAACATATATTTATGGAATTGGAAAACCAACCGCAATCCAAGTATTAAAAGATGCTGGAGTTAGCGAAGATATTAGAGTTAAAGATTTAACAGAAGATCAATTAAATAATATACGTCAAGAAGTAGCAAAATTACAAATCGAAGGTGAATTACGTCGTGAAATTCAAATGAATGTTCGTCGTTTAATGGATATTGGTTCATACCGAGGCATTCGTCACCGTCGTGGATTACCAGTTAGAGGTCAAAATACGAGAAACAATGCTCGTACAAGACGTGGTAGAAAAACTACTGCTGCACGTAAGAAGAAATAAGGAGGAATAGGAAATGGCACGTAAAAGAACGACAAAACGTCGAGTAAGAAAAAATATTCCCCTAGGTATTGCACATATTCATACAACTTTTAATAATACAATTGTTACTATAACAGACTTAGAAGGAAATGCAGTATCATGGTGTTCAGCGGGAGCCCTAGGAATTAAAGGTTCACGTAAATCAACTCCGTTTGCAGCACAAATGTCAGCTGAAACAGCAGCAAAAGCAGCTATGGAAAACGGAATGCAAAAAGTTGAAGTAAACGTAAAAGGTCCAGGACCAGGTCGTGAAGCAGCAATTAGATCTCTGCAAGCAGCAGGATTAGAAATTACTGCGATTAAAGATGTAACACCATTACCACACAACGGATGTAGACCACCAAAACGTCCACGTGGATAAGAATAGGAAGGGGTAACTTATGAAAGAATTAAAGTTTGAGAAGCCCAAAGTAGACGTTAAAATAATTAATGACTATAATGTGGAATACTCAATTAGACCATTAGCAAGAGGCTTTGGGATTACTTTAGGTAACACCTTAAGAAGAGTTTTATTATCTTCTGTTCCAGGTGCAGCAATTGTTAATGTTAAAATTGATGGTATTCAACATGAATATTCTACAATTGACGGCGTATATGAAGACGTAATGGGAATTGTTTTAAATTTAAAACAAGTTGTCATTAGCGTTGATTCAAAAGAGCCAAATTTTGAACAAAAGTTAGAATTATATGTTGAAGGTCCAACTACTGTAACAGCAGGGGACTTCAACAAAGTAACAGGGGTTAATATTATTAATCCTGATCAAGTAATCGCAACCATTACAGGTAATAATTCATTTAGTATGGAAGTTACTGTACGTCGTGGAATTGGTTATGTTAGTGCAGAAGATAACAAAGAATTTAGTTATAACCAAGTAGGAATTATCGCAATCGACGCACTTTACTCACCGGTAAAACGTGTATCATATAATGTTGATAAAATCCGTGGTGATGATGATGCATTAACATTAAATATTGAAACCGATGGATCAATTGATGGTCATGATGTCTTACCGGTTGCTTCAAAGATTTTAATTGACTACTTAACAACAATCGTTGAAGTAAGTGAAGAAGTAATTCATGAAGACTTCATTAAAGAAGAAGAAAAAGAACCAGTTAACGAAAAACTTGAAATGAGTATTGATAAACTTGATCTAACAGTGCGTTTATATAACAGTTTAAAAAGAGCAGGTATTACAACAGTTGCTGAAATTGTTGAAAAATCTGAAGAAGAAATTATGCGTTTAAGAAGTTTAGGTAGAAAATCATTTAAAGAATTAAAAGATAAACTTGTTGAACACAACTTATCATTCGCTAATTCTGTTATGAGAGACCACTTAGACGATGAATCCCTTGAGGAAGAAGAGGAGTAAAACTATGTCATATAGCAAATTAGGAAGAAATAGTAGCCAAAGAAAAGCCTTATTACGCGACTTAGTTACAGACATTATAATTTATGAAAGAATAACAACAACTGAAGCTAAAGCTAAAGAATTAAAAAAATTAGCTGATAAAATGATTACACTTGCAAAAGATGGATCACTTGCAGCTAGAAGAAAAGCAGCTGAAATTGTTCGTTTTGAACCAGTTGACGGTGAAGAAATCAACGCTATTCAAAAATTATTTGATGTAATTGGACCACGTTATGAAGACCGTACAGGTGGATATACAAGAATTATCAAAACTGTCCCACGTCGTGGAGATGGCGCTCCAATGGCAATTATTGAATTAATATAATAACAAATTAAGCCTCTAGATTATATTCTGGAGGTTTTTTTATTAGGGACTTTGAAATAATATGTGGTTTATGAAAAACGAGCTTTGAAATAATATGTGGTCCAACAATAAACATAGGCGTAATTCAGTTAAGAATTACGCCTTTTTTGTACAATAATTAACTTTAACTTATTTTCTTAAATTTAATGACACATTTTTATTAATAGAATACATAACTCGAGCCCTAAATCTTTCAAAATTAGTAACTCCAAATGCATTTCTAATAATAGTTTTAATGTTTCTGTTTGTGGATTCTAATCTACCGTTTGAATATCTAACGCCGTCATACTTAGTAAAAGAATTAATGATTTCTTTCTTCCAGCGATTTAAGGTTTTTCCATATTCTCTAATTTCAACAATATTATGATTTCTAAAACGATCAATTAAATCTAACAATGTTTCTTCAGCGGTTTCAATATTTGAATAACTATTAAAATCTTGATAAATGTGTTTTAAATCATAAATTTCTTTTAGTTCTTTATTAGAACTTAATAAGTGTTCTAATAAATCCATGGAGTAGACGCTAAACTTATATTTATATATCCAAAGATATCTACCTTTAATATTTTTCTTATTATGTCTAATCATCCAAGAAAACTTTTTTAATAAATATCCGAAATCATTTGAATAATTCAAATTTTCATTTTCAAGTTTTAAATAATAATTCATTACTTGAATTCGTTTCTTATCTAGTATACGGTTTATGTTAGTTACTACATTGAAAGCATCGGCGACTATCTTAGCCTTAGGCATAAAACGTCTAACAACGTCTTTATAAGGTGCCCAAAGGTCCATAACGACATATTCAACGTTATCTAACTCAGAAATACTAAACCTCTCAAAATATCTTATTAAATATTCCTTACGCCTAGTTTTTAAGACATCAACTATTTTAGATTTATGAAAATCAAATAAAATACAGGCGTAAGGATATTTGATATTTGACTTAATATGTACTTCATCAATACATAATACTTTAGGAAGTTTATTTCTCTCAGCTTTAACATAGTGATCAAAGAGATTGATGACCGTATTTACAGAAGTATTAAAGTATCTAGCAGCACTGGTAAATGAATGATTAAAGTCTTTTAAGTAATCTAAAATATTCATAATAGTTAGTTTAGATAATCTAAATTTATGATCAGTAAAAGGATCATTTTCATAAAATGTTTTATTACAAGTTTTACACTTATATCTTCTTCTGTAAAAGATAATATAAGTTTTTCTAGTAATAGTTATTGAATGTGTTATTTTAGATTTGACATATTCATTTATAACATAATTAGCTATATTACAAAAAGGGCAACATTCTTTTTCTGGATTCAATTTAATATGCAAAAATAAATCTCTTTTATCAGTCGTTACATTAATAGTTTTAATTTTATTTTTTATGTGTTCAAATTCGTATGTTTTTATGATATTATCATACATGAAGGCTCCTTTCGTTTTAATTATTGTTCAATAATATAGTAACATTAAGAAGCCTTCTTTTTTATTTAATTATAACCATATAATATTTCAAAGCCTATATAAACCATATAATTCTACATACTGCCAAAAACAGAAATGATTATAGTCATTTCTGTTTTTTTTGTTTTAAAATAATGATAGTTGTTGGGTTTTATTTCTTGATTCAACAATACGCATCCACTTACTGCTTCTTCCTTTACCAAGTGGTCTGATAATGTTTTCATCTTTAAGTCTTTTTAGCGTTCTATCAATAGTTGCTTCAGAGACTGTTGGGTGTGCTTTTCTAATATCTTCTTTAGTAAAGATTTCTTTGCCTTTTAAAATAGTGTTTTCTATGTTGTCTGATTTATTCAAACTTTTTTCAAACGCATACTCATATGCAAAGTCATCGACTTCAATATATGAATCAATAAGTAAATCGACTAAAACACGACTTAAAACATCTGTTTGAGGATAATTTGTCGACCAATAGTAAGTTGCTTGATCTAATCCTTTTTCCCATATTTTCTTAAATTTATCAAAGTGTTTAAAAAAACTTACGTATTTAAAAACATTGAAATTTTTTAAAATTAAGGCATATAGTAAAATCAAACCAACCAAATCGTTTTTATCACTAAAAATATTCATATTGATAAAATCAACATAGAAATTGGAAATCAATTGAGACAATTCAAACTGTTTTAATTTTAATTGCTTTTCAAACATTTCTATGAGTTGTTCTAAGTCTTCTCTTTTAGATTTTTCTTTTTTATAAGTAAGTATGAGTTCCGTTGGATCTACTTTATATGTGTTAAATTTAATTGGATCAGTTTTTTCGGATAAAAGTTTAGTTAAATCAATGATTTCATTGGTTATTAATTCAAATTCTTTTGGATTACTTTGGATTAAAACTAAAGCATCTTTAATATTTAAA
>DURF01000134.1 GCA_012837395.1 Acholeplasma sp.
AACTTTATAAAATATCCCTTCGAAGGTGTTTCCTGCTTCTATTTTTCGTTTTAATTCTTCCAAGTCACTAATTTCTCTAATTAAAAAAGGTCTTTCACTTGAACCAATTCCATTTACAATATTTACTGTGTTTGACTCTTCTGAGCGCCCACTGATTTGAAAGTTACTATGATTAGTAAAATATTTAAGTTCTGGATAAAAACCGTAATTTGAAGATATTTCTTTAAAATCCCATGCACTATTAAGTTTGGAAGTCATATTAGTAAACATTTCACTAGTACTTACTCCAATAACATTTTCAAATGTGTTTGCTACCATTGATGGCTTTAAATAGCCTACTTGTTGATCATAATTTGCGATTACTGTTATATCATAATATAAATTACTTCTTGATGTTTTAGCTCCATATGATGAGTGGGAATATCTTCCTGTATTATATCCGCCAATTACTCCTCCTGGAGATGTTTTAGCAGATACTTTTCCGGAGTTATAACTTTGTGATATTGTTAAATTATAGGCAGTTGAATTTGATCGATATACATATAAATAAGTATATCCTACAATTCCTCCTGCATAACTTTCAGCAACTATTTCTCCGCGATTATATGTGTTAGTTGTTGTTCCTTGATTTAAGAAACCAACAATTCCTCCTACTTGACTATTTCCTTTGATATTTGCGGTGTTATAGACATTTCTTATTGTTGAGCCTAAATTTTGTCTTCCAACTACTCCACCGACATAGTTTCTTCCAATTATAGTTCCTGATACTGATAAGTTTTCGATTATTCCACTTTGTACTAAACCAAAAAGACCAACATAGTCGGTTTCCGGTTTATTGATATTTAATTTGAAATTTACGCCTGATCCATCAAAAATACCAGAGAAAGGTTTACCTGTTGTTCCTATTGGTGTAAAATCACCTAAATTGATTTCACTAATTCCAGATCCTACGACAATTACCTTACCGCTAAATGTATTTCCATTATTAACCTCATCTGATAATGTTTGCATATCAGATGCACTACCAATAACATAAGGACTTGCTTCGGTACCTAATTGACCTTCTCCCATAAATGTTGTTGCTGTTTGGGATGGTCTATAGTACACTGTCTCTACAACATCTTTTCCTTTTTCATCATTGTTCTTTCCATCGCTGTTATTCTTATTGTTAGAGAGTACAAATGTAATTGATAAAATTAATAAAATGAACACTGATAATAAAACTATTCTACTGGTTCTTTTTTTCATTTACAAAGTTCAACTCCTTAAAACAAAAAATAGACTATTTGCACAGTTGCAAACAGTCTATAACGCCAAATTATACGTTCTATTGTTGCAACTGGCTGCCATTTTAAAGGCCCTTTAGCTTTGCGTCACTAAGTTTCCTTAGTTTTGCCATTAAATTTTCTTTACATTCTAATTTTAACATAGTTAAAGGTTTTTGTCAAACCAATATTAGGGTTTAATGCTTTAATAGACAATTTCAGCTAAATATTTGTAACTTTTGAATAGATTTTATGTAATTTAAACCTGAAAATATTCTAAAGGGCAAAAGAAGTCAACCCTTTGCCCTTTAGACTATTTGTTATTATCGTCCTTTTTACGTTTTCTATATATTGAAATTCCCCAAACTATTCCTCCAACCGGAACAATAATTATTAAAAATGGAATTAAGAAAACTACTACTTGTAGTGAAGTTTGTAATACTGTTACAACGCCATTCCAACCCATCTTAAAAGTTCTTGATAGTTTTGTTCCATAACTTGGTGGATTCGGATTTGCAGTTGGTCCATAAATCCATAGTTTTACAACACTATAATCAACTAATGAATCATATTCTAAAATAGTCCTATTTAGAGATATTAATTGAGAGTCTATTTGTGAAATTCTTTCATTAATTTGAATCATTTCATACATAGATGCATTTTCATATAGCTCCATTAGTCTTGCTTTTTCTAGTTCAAATGCTTCAATCCTTGAAGATACATCTAAATAATTTATTGAAACATCTTTAGATTCTAACCTGAAATTGGTTGTTTCATTGTTAGTTCTAATCGAATCAATAAAACTATTAAGTCTACTTGTTTTAATTCTAAAGGTAATGTAGTTACTATTTGAAGTTAAATCTTCAGATTCAATCCATTCATCCTCTAATAACAAATCTTTAATTTCATTTGTAGTTTTTATTAAATCCGGTGACTTAATAGAAAGATTTGCTGTATAGATAATTTTTCTGTTTGTATTATCAACAACAATTGAACTTCCTTCGCCACTACCTTCTCCTTGTGAATTATCAGCACCAAAGTTAGAATCAGCTGAACATGCAGTTAATAAAAATAAACTCATTAGTAAAACAAAAAACAGTAAAATTCTTTTTTTCATTTAAAAATTCCTACTTCCTTTCATCTAGCCATTTAATAATATCTTGCATTACTAAATGCTGATTATAGTCATTTAATAACTCATGATAACCATTGTCATAAAGAATAATATCTTTATCTTTAGAATATATTTTATTAAACATTAATTCACTAAACTCAGGTGAGACAATTTTGTCATCTTTGCCGTGTAAAAATAAAACTGGCACGTCGTATTTTTCAATATTTTTATGCAAGTACTTAACACCTTTAATAAACATCTCACCAAGTAAGCTTAAATATAATCTTTTTAATCGTAGTGGATCTTTTCTTGCGTTAATACTGACATTAGGATCTTTGGCTAAATCATTGTTAAATATATTACTACTTACACTTATAAAACTTAAATACTTAAAGCCTATATATTTAAATATTTTCATGTCTTTCGGTGTCTGTGTTGCTGCAGCAACACTAATAACACCAGCAATATCACCATACTTAACTTGATACAAATTAACTACTAAACCACCCATACTATGGCCTAGTAAAAAGATTTTGTTATTATTTCTTTGTTTGTAATGCAAGACAACTTTGTGCAGGCTATCAATATGTTCATGGAATGATTTAATTTTTCCTCTTTTACCACTACTCTTCCCATGTCCTAATTGATCATAAGTGATAACATCATAATTATTATCATTTAAAAACTTTGCTACATGTTCATACCTACCGCCATGTTCGGCTATACCATGAACTATAATAATGGTTGCTTTGGGTTCTTCTATAAAATAATTTTTTTGATAAATCATATTTTTTTACCTCGCTTATATATAATGATTATATCATAGCAACCATTTTATTTAACATCAATTTATAATCAACAATTTTTTTGGTTTTTTAATCTTTCTTCTTCTGTTAAATTTAGTATTTTTAAAAATTATTTTTGATCATTTTCTATGGTATAATACTAATAATATTAAAGGGGGAATAGATATGTTAGTTGTTGTTGGTGGCATGATTGGATTAGGTAAAACTACTCTTGCCGAATATTTATCAGAAAGATTAAATGCTAAAATATATTATGAAAGTGTTGATGATAATCCGATTTTACCACTTTATTACACTGCTTCGGATGAAGAAATAGCTGCAAATAGATATCCTTTTTTACTACAGTTATATTTTTTAAGTAGTCGTTTTGAAACTATTAAAAATGCATCAGTAAATGCAACTCACTCATTTAGTGTTATAGATAGATCCATTTATGAAGATTGGTACTTTGCTAAAACAAATTATAATTTAGGTAGAATGAGCGACTTAGAGTTTTCAATTTACGAGAAACTTCTTAAAAATATGATGGGAGAAATTGAAGGAATCCCACAAAAAGCACCATCATTAATGGTTTATCTAGACGGTTCATTTGATACTGTCTTGGATAGGATTAAAAGACGTGGCCGCTCATATGAGCTAGAGCCAAGCCTTGTTGATTACTACCGTCTTTTATGGGATGGTTATGGCGATTGGTTAAAAAACCATTATGACGCTAGTGAAGTATTAGTTATAAATACTGATAATTATAACATTGTCGATAATATTGGAGACCGCAACAAAGTCTTAGATTTAATTGTTGAAAAACTTAATATATTAAAAAAATAATAAGGATTAAATTTCCTTATTATTTTTTTCGTTTTATTTAGTTCTTTTTAAAAAGTTCTTCAAACGGTAAAGGCTTTGAAAAATAATAGCCTTGAATTAATTGACACCCCATTGACTTTAATTTATCACTTTGTTCTTTAGTCTCAACACCTTCAGCAATAACTTTTAAATTCAGACTATGGGCTAAAGCAATTAAACTTGCGGTAATTTTCTCATCAATAACATTGCATTCCATATTGCTTACAAAGCTACGGTCAATTTTAATATAATCAACTGGAAAATCCCTTAAGTTAATTAGCGAACTATAGCCTGTTCCAAAATCATCTAAATAGATATTAATTCCTTTAGATCTAATTTTGTTGATGTTATCAAGTGCATTTGGGGTTGCTTCTATTAATGATGTTTCAGTTATTTCGATACCTATTTTAGATGGCAATATGTTGTTTTTAGAAATTTCCGATAGCAACTTATTCGCAAATCCTAAATTACCTAATTCCTTAGGTGATACATTAATGGTTATAGTAACATCTTTATCATTTATTTTTGCTGCTAGTTTAGTAGTTTCTTCAATTATTAAAAAACCTAGTTCATATATTAGTTTGTATTCTTCAGCTATTTTAATATACGTGAGTGGTGATGTATTAATATATTTTTCATTTTTCCACCTTAGAAGTGCTTCATATTTAATTACTTTATTAGTATCAAGATTATAGATAGGTTGAAGATACATCACAAACTCTTTATTTTTTATACCTTTTTCTAAATCTTTTTTAATTGTTTCACTAGCAATCAAATCAACTTTTAGTTTATTATCATAAAAAATAATTTTATTGCCATCATACTTATAAGCGACATTTAAAACTGTATCAATAATATTTTTTAATAGAATGTTTTCACTTAAAACATTTTGATCAACATTAATTACTCCAACTATAAACTCAAAACTAAGATTTATATCTTTCAATAAACTAGCTTTTAGCTCATTTAAGTAATCATCAATAAACTTTGTTTGTTCCTCATAGATATGACGGTTTTTAATTACGATTGCAAATAAACCCCTTTTTAAATGGAATAATAATTTATCGTCTTTATTAGCACTTTTATTCAATTGTTTTTTTATTGCCATTATTAATTTATAATTAGTAATATTATTAGTTGTAATAATGTCTTTAATATTTTTTATACTAAATA
>DURF01000135.1 GCA_012837395.1 Acholeplasma sp.
AGACAGGTTTAATTTCAATTACATTAACCTTATTATATTTATTACATATATTAATATACTCATCTAATAATGGAATCTTTAAATCAAATTTATTAGTTTTCTTATTAATTAACTTAACTTTAGACAATTCATTATAAGTAACATCTTTAATATTTATATCAAACTCACTTAATCTTTTAGTTGTAAAATCATGATGGACAATAAATCGATTATCTTTAGTTAAATGAATATCATATTCAATGCCATAAAAGTACTTACTTTTACCAGCAAGAATTGCTGCTTCAATAGTATTTTCGGTTGCTTTACTGCTGTAGCCACGGTGTGCGATGTATTTCATTATTTATCACCAAAGAAGAAATTAAGAGCCTTTTTAATTTCACTACCCCAAAAATCCCAATTATGATCGCCAGGCAGTTCGTTATATATGTGTTTAATGTTGTTTTGTTTTAAGTGGTTATGAAAATCAACATTATGCTCGTATAAGAAATCTTCAGTTCCGCAAGATATATAAATTTTTAAATCTTTGTTTTTTAAATTGTTAGATAATAAAAACAAATCATGAATATGTTTGTTTTTATTATATGTTTCTTTGTCTCCAAAAATTGGGAAAAAGCGATCTTTTCTTTCATCTGAGTGATATGCTTTTGTAATATCTAAAACTCCTGAAAAAGCAGCAACCCCGTTATATTGATTTGGTTTTGAAAGAGCCGCTTTTAATGCGCCATATCCACCCATTGAAAGGCCTGTAATATATGTATTTTCTTTTCTTAAATTAATTTTAAACATTTTAGATATTATATTAGGTAATTCCTCCGTATAATAATTAAAATAATTATACCCATGTACCATATTAGTATAATAACTATTATTTATACTAGGCATAACAACCATAATGTTATGTTCTCCTGCTAGTTTTTCAATTGATGTATAACGAACCCAATCGGTATTGTTACCGTTATAACCATGCAATAAAAATAGAACATTAAAATCTTTTCCATTTAACAATTGATCTGGATAGATAATTGTTACTGGTGTTGATAATGCAATTTCATTACTATGTATATTTAAATTTATAAGTGCCATGTCTCTCTCCTTTAGTTTTTCATATACTATAATTATAAAGTAAATATTATCATTGTCAAAGGTCATAGTGTTTATAATATAATTTTCTATTAATTAATGATACAATAGTTAACAAAGAAGGTGATTTTATTGTATAAAGATTTATTATTAGCATATGAAGGTTTAATAAATAATGAAAATTATGAGATATCGTTATTAGCTAATACCTCAGCATTTATATATGAACATATTAATAATCTTAATTGGGTTGGCTTTTATAATCATATTGATAACAAGTTAATATTAGGACCATTTCAAGGGAAGGTTGCCTGTAACGTGATTGAGCCTGGACGTGGTGTTTGTGGTTCTTCTCTTGTTGAGAAGAAAACAATTGTTGTTGATGATGTTGCTAATCATCCTAATCATATTTATTGTGATTTTAACAGTAAAAGTGAATTAGTAATTCCAATTATTATTAATGATAATGTATATGGAGTTCTTGATTTAGATTCTCCGGTCTTAAGTAGATTTGATAATGAATTAGTATCATTCTTAGAAGATGTTGTTAGTTTGTTAACAAAGAAATTAAATATGATTAAAAAGAAATAGTGCGAATTTCGCACTATTTCTTTTTTCTAGTTTCTATAAATGTTTCAATTGCTGCATAAACTAATCCACCTATTAGAAATATTAACCATGTTAGATCCCATCTATTAGTTAGAAAACTTGTTAGTAAGTATGTGGCTGTAATTAATAACCAATATATTGTTGAAAAAGCTTCATTTGTTTTACTTCTTTCTTTTTTAGTAATTGTATAATCACCTTCTTGAAGTAATTTATCAAAAGCATAATTTTTCATCGAAACATTAATAAATGTAAATACACTAACCGCTATTAATATCAATAATACCGGAACTAAACCAATTAATAAATAGCTTGGTGCACTTAATACTCCAGCTAGTATTAACGGGATTGGAGATATTATAAGTAGAGCGACTCCTAATATAATTCCTTTAGTAAATTTAGCTCTATAGTTTTCTTTTAAAGTTCTAATTTCATTTTTAACATCTTCTTTAATTAAAATGTTTTCTGTTTCTAAAAAACTATATCTTGACATTCTAAGTCCGGTATATACATATATTAATACCGCTGACATTATAACTACAAACAAGACTACGAGTCCAATTGCGTAAACATATGATTCTTTTATAATAGTCTCATCATATTTATTAAGTGCTAAAAGCACTAATAAAATAATTGGTGAGACTATACATAAAAGGGTTGCAAGTGCGATATTAAAACTATCTTTATTATTAGTACTTAAATATACTTTCACTTCGTCTTTATTCATTGTTTTAGCACTTATTTCATTTGATAATATTTCATTATTTTCATTATCTTTTAATAAATAATCAGTGCTTACACTAAATATTGAACTCATCATTACTATTTTATCGATACTTGGTGTTGATTCACCGCTTTCCCACTTAGAGACAGCTTGGCGTGAAACGTCAAGTTGATATGCTAATTCTTCTTGAGACCAGTTTTTACTTTTACGTAAAGCAATAATTTTTTCTTCTAATTTCATTTTTCTTTCAACTCCTTTAACTAAATTATATAGGGTTTTACAGTTGATAACTACCAAGTAGACATATAATGTTGTCAACTGGTGGTTGCTATTAGGTTATTATATACTATTTTTGATGATATGTTATAATTTTTATAGGAGGATAAATTTATGATTAATGTAAAATCTGAAATATGTAAACTAAAAACTGTTTTAGTTCACAGACCAGGTCGTGAGTTAGAAAACTTAACTCCCAAGTGGTTAGAGCTACTGCTGTTTGATGATATTCCTTGGCTAAAAGCTGCACAAGAAGAACATGATTTGTTTGTCAAAGCTTTAAAAGATAATGGTGTTAATGTCTTATATTTAGTAGATCTTGTTAATGAAAGTCTTTTAAGTAAAGAAATTTTAAATGAATTTATTGATGAGTTTTTGTTTGAATCAAAAATATTTGATTCAAAAGTGTTAAATAAAGTTAAAAATTACTTATTAAAATTTGATACCAAAGCAATGATTTCAAAAATGATTGCGGGTATTAGCAAAGAAGAAATAAAGGGGTTAAAAAACTTGAGTTTGAAATACCGAATTGATGATTATCCCTTTATATGTGATCCAATGCCAAATCTATATTTTGCAAGAGATCCGTTTTCTAGCATTTTAAATGGTGTAACTATCAATAAAATGCATACAAACATTAGAGCAAGAGAAACTATCTTTGCTAAATATATATTTAAATATCATCCAAACTACAAAAATATAACTAGGTTTTATGATAGAGACTTACCTAGTTCAATAGAAGGTGGCGATATTTTAGTGTTAAACGAAAATGTTTTAGCAATTGGCATTTCTGAGCGAACTGAACCAGAGGCAATTGAACATTTAAGTAAAACATTATTTAATAAAACATCTATTAATACTGTTATAGCAATCAACCTACCAAAACTAAGACACTTTATGCATCTTGATACTGTTATAACACAAGTTGATATAAATAAATTTGTAGTTCATCATGATTTTTTAAATAAGTTAAATATTTATGTCTTAACAAAAAATAACGAAAAGATTAAAATATCAGAAAAATACCAAACAATAAAATCTGTGTTTTCAAATGTATTAAAATCACCAATTACTATGATTCCTTGTGGATCAAATAATAAAATTGCATCTGACCGTGAACAATGGAATGATGGAGCTAATACTCTTGCGATATCACCAGGTGTTGTTATTGCATATGAAAGAAATCCTGTTACTAATAATTTGTTAAGAGAACATGGTATTAAAGTAATTGAAATTAAATCTAGTGAACTAGCTCGCGGTCGTGGAGGTCCTAGGTGTATGAGTATGCCGTTAATAAGAAACTAAAGTTAGTAAAATAAATTAAAATCAACAATAACTAAACTAAAAGAAAAAGACATTCTTTCCTTTAAGGTATTTGGACTAAAAGGATTTGAATGTCTTTTATTAAATTGTTAATAATTTTTCTTATTTTAAAGTAATAGTGTTTGAATTTATTCTGTTTTTTAATTCTAAAACTTTTTCTTCAATTATTTTTGCGGTTTTTAAAAACTCTTCTTCGCTTTTACCACTTGGATCATCAAGGCCCCAGTCTTCCCTGTGAGATGATGGCAACCACGGGCAATCAACATTACAACCCATTGTAATAACTATATCTACTTCTGGTAGAGTATCAACTAGTTTAGAACTTTGTTTTTCGTTCATATTATATCCGTGTAATTTATTAATGATACTTACAGCATCTTGATTAATCATATCTTTTGTTTCTGTTCCTGCCGAATACGCTTCAAATGTATCAGCTGCATAAAGTTTTGACAATGCTTCTGCCATTTGTGATCGACAAGAGTTATGAACACATATAAAAGCTACTTTTGGTTTTTTCATATTATTTCTCCATTATTCTAATTACTTCATCAATATCCTTTTTAATTAAATTGAGTGAATTAATCCAAAATTCTTTACTTGTTACATCAATTCCCATTGATGCTGCTACATCTTCAACGCTTGCTTTTGTGGTTAGCGCTAGTAATTTATCATAGTTTTTAATAAATGCTTTCTTATCTTCTAAATAGATTGCATATAGTCCTTTTCCAAATAATAATCCAAAGGCATATGGGAAATTATAAAAACTTAAGCCTGAACTATAATAATGTCCTTTATTTAACCACATGTATGGATGTAGGATATTATGATCAAGTCCGTCTTGGTATGCCTCTTTTTGAGCTTTTATCATTTCTTCTTTCATTTGGTCTTTAGAAATAGGACCTTCTGCTAGTTTGAATATATTAGTTTCAAAAATATATCTTGATAAAATGTCAACAATAACTTGTGTGTCACCTTGAAGTGCTATTTCTAAGACAGATAGTCTTTCTTCATCATTTGTTAATTCACTTAATAAATGATTAGTTACAATAGTTTCACAAAAGATTGAAGCAGTTTCAGCTAGTGGCATTGGATAACTCCAGTTAAGTGGACTATTTTCACTAATGATTTCACCATGATATCCATGTCCAAGTTCGTGTGCTAATGTTTGCACATCTGAAAGTGAACCGGTAAAGTTAGAAAGAATTCTGCTTTGTTTAATTTGGGGTTGGTTACTACAAAATGCACCACCTCTTTTACCCTTTTTAGGGAATGGGTCAATCCAATTAGAATCAAATGCTTTTTTAGCATAACTTCCGAGTTTCTCGCTATAACTATTAAATGAACTTAATATAACATCTTGAGCTTCTTCGTATGAATATGTTTTTTCTAGTTTTCCAACTGGCGCAAACATATCATAAAAAGGTAGTCCATTACTATGTCCTAAGTATTTTGATTTAGCTTTTAAATAATTAGCAAAATGTGGCCTAAACTCTAACATCGCCTCAATCATTGCAGTTAATGTTCTCTCTTCCATGTTAGATCTAATTAAAGTTGGCTCTAAGATACTTTCATATCCTCTAAGTTCATTCATCATTACAACTTCTCTTTTAATGTTAGAAAGAGCAGTTGCGACAACTTCATCAATTTTTTCATATGATTTTAGTTCTGCTTCATAAGCTTCTTTTCTTACTTTTTGGTTATTATCATAAGCAAGATTTCTAACTTCGGATAGAGTCAGAATTTTATTATCTACTTCAACGTCTAGTTTTGCTGTTAAAAGTGATTGAATTTGTCCCCATGAACTAGAAGAGACTTGTCTTAATTTTGAATAAAGGACTTCTTCTTTTTCTGTTAACAAATATTTAGCACTTTTTTGATTCTTTTGTAATTGAAATAAATTATCCTTTATTATTTCATTGTCTAAATATTTATTCAAATCTAAATCCTTTAAAAATCTTGTAAATATAACATCGGTTGCTGTTGTTTCATTTAACATTCTTGATAGTCTTGACATGTTAACTAATGATTCTTGATTAGATACATCAGTTGCATTAGTAAGACTATTAAAAGATGATAGTGTTCTTATTAAAACAATTAGTCTTTGATTTAATTCAATATATTTTAATATTACTGTTAAATCGTCATCTTTATTAATTAATAATGGTATTTCATTATACTCGTTAATTAATTTACTTACTTCATCAAAATCTTTTTTGTACTTTGGATCGTCAAATCCTAAATATAAATCATTTAAATCCCAATTCATAATAAATCATCTCCTATTATTTAACTTTTATTTTATCATATCTAAATATAAATTAAAAGAAGCGTCAATTATAATTAATCAACGCTTCTTTTAATATATATCTTCTCTAGCTAAATTGTATTCGTAATCTAATACTTCGCTACCATGAGTTTCTAAGACTTTATATAATTTTCTAATTTCTAGTTTTAATTTTAATGTATTAAAGAATCCAGTTACTGTTTTTAATTCTTTTTCTTTTTTATTTAACTTAGAAATTAATTCATCCATTCTTCTTACATTATACTCATGTTTGTTTTGTGATATGTAATTCATCATATTTTTTTCCTCCTTCTTTCTTTATTCAGCTAAATTATATCATTTCAAATTGCATTAACAACACATTTACCAATAATAACGCTATCATTTTTAGTGAAAACGTTTAGCAAAAAAATGGAAGCGTTTAACAATGTGAAAAATTTTATAATTCACATTTTTTATTATATTTTCTTTAATTTGGTATAATATTTAAAGTATTGAAAGGATGATTAAATGAATATATTAATTGATGTTTTAGAATTTGGAGAAATCGAAGTTGAACTTTTAGAGGAGTTTGCTCCAAAAACAGTTGCTAACTTTATTAAGTTGGTTGAAGAAAACTATTTTCAAAATTCTGGGTTTCACAGAATTATTAAAGGTTTTATGATTCAAGGGGGTATTGGTAAAACCCCAAGCAAACCAATCACTGGTGAATTTGCATCCAATGGTTTTAAAAATGATTTAAAACATACTAGAGGTGTAATTTCTATGGCAAGAACTAATGATCCTAATTCAGCTAGTTCACAATTTTTTATAATGCATGAAGACTCACCACATTTAGATGGCGCTTATGCAGCTTTTGGTAAAGTGACTAAAGGTTTAGATGTTGTTGATAGAATTGCAAATGTAAAAACTAATATGATGGATGGACCACTTGAAAAAGTAGTTATTAATAATATTTCATTATTACATAAATAAGGATAGCCAATTGGCTATCCTTATTTTTTCTTATTTAATTTCTAAATATTTGGTTTCTTCTTTCTTTTCTTTTGGAACTTCAATACTTATAATACCATCTTCATATTTAGCACTTAAATCTTCCATTC
>DURF01000136.1 GCA_012837395.1 Acholeplasma sp.
CAAGGAATAAAAAAAGCATTAGAACATATAAAAATAAATGATTATAAACTTTTTACAATTGGTGATTACTTAAATGATTATGAAATGTTATTAAAAGCAAATGTTGCTTTTGCACCAAGTAATGCCCACGAAAAGATTAAAAAAGTTGTTCAACATGTTGTAAAAAGCCATAAAGAACACGCAATTTTTGAAATGATTCAAATTATAAATAAATTGTAAATTGTGGTTTTATTAACATATTTTAAGAAAAGAAAATTATATTAAGTTAAAAAAAGAAGAGTTACTTAAAATGTATAAAACTATGACTTTAGGTAGAGTTGCTGATTTAAGAGCAGTTCAATACCAAAGACAAGGAAGAATGTTAACATTCCCACCTAATATAGGACAAGAAGCAACTCAAGTTGGAGCTATGGCACCACTTAAAGAGGGTGACTGGTTATCACCAGCATTTAGAGAATTAAATATGATGTTATATAAAGGTGTACCACTATCAAATATTTATTTATATTGGTATGGTAACGAAATGGGAAATAAATTCCCTAAAGAAACACGTGTTTTACCAGTAAATATTATTATTGGTTCACAAATTGCAATTGGTGCAGGTGTTGCTATGGCAGCTCAAAAACAAGGTAAAGATGATATCGTTGTTGCATCAATCGGTGATGGTGGAACATCACATGGTGACTTTAATGAAGGACTAAACTTTGGTAATTCATTTAACGCACCAATGGTTGTTGTAGTACAAAACAATAGATGGGGTATTTCAACGCCAGTTTCAAAACAAACAAAAGCGAAAACTTTAGCACAAAAAGCTGTTGCAGCTGGAGCTAAAGGTATTCAAGTAGATGGAAACGACGTTTTAGCTATGTATGTTGCGATGAAAGAAGCAGCAGAACACGCAAGAAGCGGTAAAGGTGTTGTTGTAATTGAAGCATTAACATATCGTATGGGAGCTCATACAACATCTGATGACCCATCATTATATCGTGATGAAAAAGAAGTTGAAGAATGGAAAGCAAAAGATCCAATCGAAAGATTTAAGAAATATTTAATTAGTAAAAAATGGTGGACTGAAAAAGAAGATGAAGCACTTAGTGAAGAAAATAATAAATATGTTCAAGAAGTATTTGCTGAAACAGAAAAATCAGGCGAAGTACCTTTAGAAGATTTATTTAAGTATACATATTCAGAAATGACACCAAACCAAGTAGAACAATATGAAAACTACAAAAAATTTCTTGAAGGGAGTAAATAAAAATGGCAACATTAAACTTAATTCAAGCTATAACACACACACTTGATCAACAATTAGAAAAAGATGAAAAAGTAGTTGTATATGGTGAAGACGTTGGACATCAAGGTGGTGTCTTTAGAGCAACTTCGGGCTTACAAAAGAAATATGGTGTAGAACGCGTGTTTGATACACCAATTGCAGAATCATCAATCGTTGGTACTGCGATAGGTATGGCAGTTAATGGAATGAAACCAGTTGTTGAAATTCAATTTGATGGTTTTGTATTCCCTGCATATAACCAAATTGTTACACAACTCGCAAGATTTAGAAACCGTTCAAGAGGAAATTATCCTGCACCGGTTGTAATTAGAATTCCAGTTGGTGGTGGGTTTAAAGGATTAGAACACCACTCTGAATCACTTGAAACATATTTAGGACATATTCCAGGATTAAAAGTTGTTATTCCTTCAACACCATATGATGCTAAAGGATTATTAACAGCAGCAATCCAAAGTGAAGATCCAGTTATTTTCTTAGAACCAAAAAGAATTTATCGTTCAGGAAGACAAGAAGTGCCTGAAGAAGAATATGCAATTGAAATTGGAAAAGCTAAAGTATTAAAAGAAGGTAATGACTTAACAATTGTTGGTTGGGGAGCACAATTACGCGAAATTAATGCTGCAGTAAAAGAATTTGAAACAGAAAATCCAAATGTATCAATCGAAGTTATTGATCTTAGAACAATTAATCCAATTGATACAGAAACAATTATTAATTCAGTTAAAAAAACTGGTAGATTTTTAGTTGTTCATGAAGCGATGAGAACATACGGACCTGGAGCAGAATTAATTGCTTTAGTTAACGAAAAAGCGTTCTTACATTTAGAAGCACCAGCAACTAGATTAACTGGCTTTGATATAATTATTCCACTTGCACGTGGAGAGCATCATTTCTATATAACAAAAGATCAAATTAAAGCAGAAATCAAAAAAGTTGTTGAATTTTAATACGAGGTGAAAGTATATGTACGATTTTAAATTTGCCGATATCGGTGACGGTATTGAAGAAGGCGTTATTTTAGAGTGGAAATTTAAAGTTGGCGATAAAATCAAAGA
>DURF01000137.1 GCA_012837395.1 Acholeplasma sp.
ATTGATCATTTAGAAATAGAAGAAATAAATTATGTTGAATGTCATAATAAAACTGATGAAGTGTTTGTTTTATTAGAAGGAACTTGCCATTTAATAGTGTTTAAAGATAATAAATTTGGTTTTATAAAACTAGAAAAAAATAAAATCTATAATGTTCCGTTAGGAACATATCATAATCATGTATTATCAAATGATGCTAAAGTGTTAATTATTGAACAAGAAGATACGAATGATGATAATTCAAGCCGCATTTATTTAAATGATGATGTAAGAAGACAATTGATAAAAGAATGGGAGCTATACAATGAGTTATAAATTAGTTTGGGCTGACTATTTTGAAAAAGATGGTATACCAAATCAAGAAATTTGGCAATATGAAACAGGTGGACATGGTTTTGGTAATAATGAAGATCAATATTATACAAACAGATTGAAAAATGCTTTTGTTAAAGATGGAGTATTAAACATAGTTGCTTATGAGGAAGATTTTGAAAATAGAAAATACACCTCAGCTAAACTAACAACCTATCAAAAAAAATCAATTAAGTATGGGAAAATAGTTGTTAAAGCTAAAGTACCTAAAGGTCTTGGAACATGGCCAGCTATTTGGTTACTTCCTAATAGTATAAGAGAAAATATGCCCTGGCCACTATGTGGAGAAATAGATTTAATGGAACATGTCGGAAGAAATCCTTATAACATCCATTTTAGTCTACATACAAAAAAATATAATCATAATATTGGTAACCAATATACACATATAGTTTCAAATGATAAAATATTTGATGAATTTCAATCATATGAAATGATTTGGGAAAAAGATAAAATAGAATTTTATTTAAATGGTATAAAACAAGTAACTTTTGAAAAAAGAGGCGATGATGATTTTGAGGGGTGGCCTTTTAATGAAGAATTTTATTTAATATTAAACTTAGCAATAGGAGGAAATTGGGGCGGAGAAATTGATAAAACAATTTTCCCATCAGTATTACAAATAGCCTCAGTTGAAGTTTTTGAAAAGGGGGAGTAGTAATTGAGTAAAAAAATTACGATTTACACAATCGCTAAAGATTTAGGTTTATCACCAGGAACAGTTTCAAAAATAATTAACAATAAAGGAAATGTTAGTGAAGAAACAAGAAAGATGGCACTAGACTATATTAAGAAGGTCGGTTATGTTCCGTCATCAAGTGCAAGAATGCTAAAGTCAAAAAGAACATATACAATTGGTATAATTTTTAGTGAAGATTTAAATATTGGACTTGAACAATCATTTTTCTCAAGTATTTTACAACATTTTAAAGACCATGCAGAAAGCGAAGGTTATGATTTAAGTTTTATTGTAAGAAAAATTGGTCAAAATGAAATGTCATACTATGAATGGTGTTTAAACAAAAGAGTTGATGGAGTCTATATAGTTGTTGGTGACTATGAAGATAAAGAGTTAATTGAACTAATAAATAGCGATCTACCTTGTGTATCAACTGATATGATTCATGAAAACTTATACACAGTTATAAGTGATAATGAACAAGGGATTAAAATATTACTTGACTTTGTCGCAAACGATTTAAAACAAACAAAAGTAAGTTATATTTCAGGCCCTTTACGCTCAAAGGCGTTTAAAGAAAGGTTAGAAGTTTTTCAAACAAATTATGAATCATACGGATTAAAAACAAACCAAGTAATTATGGCAGAAGGATTTGGATTTACAAGTGGATATAATGCGGCAGTAAAAATTATTGAAAGTAATGATTTACCTGAAGTAATTATTGCATCAAGTGATGATTTGGCATTAGGTGTTATAAAAGCGTTGAATGATAATAACTTAAGTATTCCAAACGATATTCAAGTTTTAGGATTCGATGATATAGCATTCGCAAAACATTTTACACCACCACTTACAACAATTAAACAAGACCGTAAAAAATTAGGTCAAATAGCTGCTAAAAAACTAATTATGTTAATCGAGAATAATAATAGTATAAAAGAGGGAATAGAAAAAGTACCTGTTGAACTTATTGAAAGAGAAACAACGATTAGAAAATAAATTTTATTTTATTATTGAAAACGGTTTCACAATGTGATATTATAAAAGATACAAAGAGGAAACCGGTTTCTGTTTCCATTGGTTTAAATAGGAAATCGATTTCCCGAAGGAGAAGAAGATGAATACAAAAAATACTTATACGATAAATAATTATCAAACAAAGAAAACATTTTCCAGCTTTTTAAGTGCAATTGCAGGAAAAATGGGTGTACCAATTTGGAGTTTTTATGTTAATAGAGGACAATTAATCACCTCATTTGGAACTCGTGATAAAAATGGATCAATAATTGAGTTTTTCCCTGCAAATGGTGCATATATAAATACTAATAAATATGGTTTTAGAACATTTATAAAAATAGATGGCAAAGTATATGAGTTTTTCGGTGAAGCAAAAGACTCACAAACAATGTCAATTAGAAGAGATCAAGTATCTATTAGTGAAATAAATGAAGATCTAAAATTAAAAGTAAAGATAACTTACTACACATTACCTAATGAAGATGAAGGTGCACTGGTAAGAAAAGTTGAAATATTTAACTTAGGAGATAAAAGAGTAATCGAAGTTATCGATGGTCTTCCACAAATTCTACCAGCAGGAATTGATTATGGTGGATATAAAGCAGTATCAAATTTACTTCAAAGTTGGATGGAAGCTAGCAATCATAATAATGTAATGTTTTATAAACTAAGAGCATCAACTGATGATTCAAGTGAAGTTAGTTTAGTTAATGATGGTAATTATTATTATACAACTGCTAATAATTTAGATATTAATTATATTTATGATTATAAAAGAGTTTTTGGATATGACACATCATTAACTAAGCCTGTTAACTTTGAAAAAGAAACACTTACTGAAATACTTAAAGAAACACAAGTTTCTGTTAATCAAGTACCAGCAGCATTTAGCGCGATTAAACATAATTTAGATAAATCATTAAGTTTTATAAGTTTAGTTGGATATGCTAGTGATATAAGTAGTTTAAAAATAATAAG
>DURF01000138.1 GCA_012837395.1 Acholeplasma sp.
CTGTTGTATCTCTTAGAATTCCTGAACAAATTTTAGAGTTTGAAGGACAAACTAAAGGTAAACTAGGTACTCCTGATGCAAGAGCTGCAACAGATACTATTGTATATAACAATTTTTTAACATACTTAGAAGAAAACAGAACAGTTGCTGAAACAATAGTTAAACGTGCTCAACAAGCTCAAAAAGCCAGAGATGCCGCTAGAAAAGCACGAGAAGCTGCTAGAAACATTAAATCAAGAATTAAAGGTGATGTTAATCTAGCAGGTAAACTAACACCAGCCCAAGGTAAAAATAGAGATTTAAATGAACTATTTTTAGTTGAAGGTGACTCAGCTGGTGGTTCAGCAAAACAAGCACGTAATAGACACTTTCAAGCAATTCTACCACTTCGAGGTAAAGTTATTAATGCTGAGCGTTCATCAATCGAACAAGTATTAAAAAATGAAGAAATTAATACAATCATTCATACAGTAGGTGCTGAATTTGGTGATGATTTTAATTTAAAAAAAGCTGATTATGGTAAAGTTATTATTATGACTGATGCTGATACTGATGGTGCCCATATTCAAGTATTATTATTAACATTTTTCTTTAGATATATGGCGGATTTAATTAAAGACAATAGATTATATATCGCTCTTCCACCACTATATAAATTAACAAGTGGTAAAGAGATTATTTATGCATGGACTACTGAGGAAATGCAAAGTCATTTAGAACGTAAAAATTATACAATTCAACGTTATAAAGGACTTGGTGAAATGAATTCTAATGAATTATGGGATACAACTATGAATCCAGAAACAAGAACTTTAATTCAAGTTAATATTGATGATTTTACTGCATCAGATAAAAAAATTGAAATTTTAATGAGCGATAAAGTAGAACCACGTCGTGAGTGGATTGAAAGTTATGTTGACTTTGAAGTCACTGATGACTTTGATATTGAAAAGAGGGGCGAATAATGAGCAAAAACATTAAAAAAATTAATAACTATATTGAAAACATTATTAATGAATCTCTAGAAGATATCGTTTCTGAAAGATTTGCTAGTTATTCTAAATATATTATTCAGGACCGTGCCCTTCCAGATGCTAGAGATGGATTAAAACCAGTTCAAAGAAGAATTTTATATGCAATGAATCAACTAGGAATGCATCATAATAAACCATATAAAAAATCAGCAAGAATTGCTGGTGAAGTTATGGGTAAGTATCATCCACATGGTGATTCAAGTATTTATGATGCAATGGTTAGACTTAGTCAAGATTTTAAAATGTTAGTTCCACTAATTGATATGCATGGTAATAATGGATCAATTGATGGTGATAGTGCAGCTGCAATGCGTTATACAGAAGCAAGACTTTCACTAGCTGCAGAATATTTATTAAAAGATATTGATAAAAAAACGGTTTCTTTTGTGCCAAACTTTGATGATGAAGAATTAGAACCAACTGTTCTACCTGCTAAGTTTCCAAACCTTTTAGTTAACGGTTCAAAAGGAATTAGTGCGGGTTATGCAACAAATATCCCACCTCATAACTTAGGAGAAGTAATTAATGCAACTATTGCATTATTAGATGATGAAGAAATTAGTGATAAGAAATTAATATCATATATTAAAGGACCAGACTTTCCAACTGGTGGAATTGTACAAGGAAAAGATGGCATTAAAGATGCGCTAACTAAAGGTAATGGTCGAGTAATAATAAGAGCAAAAGCTCATTTTGATGAAATAGCAAAAAACCAAGAACAAATTATTATTACTGAAATTCCTTTTGAAGTCAATAAAGCAGAATTAGTTAGATCGATTGATTTATTGAGAATTGAAAAAAACGTTGATGATATTTTAGAAATTAGAGATGAATCAGACCAAGAAGGATTAAGAATCGCAATCGATCTTAAAAAAGGTGCTGATGCTAACTTCATTTTAAACTTTTTATATAAAACAACTGATCTTCAAGTATCATATAACTATAATATGACAGCTATTTTAAATAGAAGACCATATCAAGTAGGAGCAAGACCACTTTTAGAAGCATATATTAACCATCAAAAAGAAGTTATTACAAATAGATCCAACTATGAACTAACAAGAGCAGAAAAACGAGCTCATATTGTTGATGGATTAATTAAAATGGTTTCTGTTTTAGAAGAAATTATTAACATTATTAGAAAATCTAATAATAAAACCGATTCTAAAGAAAATATAAAAACAAGATTTGGTTTTACTGAAATTCAAGCTGAAGCAATCGTGACCCTACAACTATATAGACTTTCTAATACTGATGTACTTGCTTTAGAAAATGAATCGAAAGAATTATTAGAAAGAATTGCGTTTTTAAATGATATTTTAACAAATGAACAAACATTAAAATCAGTAATTAAGGAAGAATTATTACAAACTAAAGAAAAACTAAATATCAAACGTAAAACAGTTATTGAAGACGAAATTGAAACTATTAGAATTGATGAAAGAGATTTAATTTCAGACGAACAAGTCGCAATCGGGATAACTAAAGATGGTTATGTAAAACGCGCTAATTTAAGAAGTTATCAATCAACTCAAAATATTGGCTTAAAAGTTGATGATGGTTTAATCTTTGTTAAAGAGTTATCACAATTAAATACTTTATTAATATTTACTAATTTAGGAAATTATGTCTTTTTACCAATTTTTAAAATAGAAGAACAAAGATGGGGTGACTTAGGTGTTCACTTAGAAAACATTGTACCTGTTAAAAATAATGAAAAAATTGTTAAAGTAATTGCGGTAAATGAATTTGATGATAACACCAATTTATTACTTGCAACTAAAAATGGTAATATGAAACAAACTAAATTAAAAGATTTTGAAGTAGTAAGATATTCCAAACCATTTAGAGCAATGCGTCTTTCTAAGGGCGATGAGTTAGTAAGTGTTGATATTAACCAAAAAGATAATATTATTGCAGTGTCTAAAGAGGGATATGTCCTAAGATTTAGAACAGATGATCTACCTGAATATGGAACTACCGCAGGTGGAGTACAAGGAATGCTTTTAACTAATGATAGTTTAGCAGAAGCATTTTATGCCTTTGATGATGATGGTTTTGTAATGTTAACAATAAGAGGGCATATTATTACTGATAGTGTTAATGAACTTGCTGTGTATAATAGAAATAGACGCGGAATTAGAGTTGTTGAAAACTTAAAGAGTAATCCTCATTATGTTGTCTCAGCGGCAAGACTTTCAAAACACCAAGAAAAAGATGATGTTTTATCACTATTAGTTACAAGTAAACAAACATATCAATTAAAAGTTAATGAGTATAAGTATAACTATAATAAATATGGTAAAAAGATGTTTGATGAAAAGGAAGAATTAGGATATAAAATTTTAATTGATGAATCATTAAACGAAATTCCAATTATGTTA
>DURF01000139.1 GCA_012837395.1 Acholeplasma sp.
AGTATATAAATAATCTCCTAATACTTCATCTATTTTGTTTTCTAATAACTCTAATTCATTATTTCCAATCGTTTTTAAACTTGGATCTAAAAACATATAATCATCTTTTATTTCCAATAACACTAAAACTGGAAATCCGTTTGGTTCATGTTCTAAAAAGTATTTATATTCTAATAATGCTTTTTCAAAGTTAACTGATGTCGAACTATTGTCAACGAGCGGAACATGAGTTATTTCAAACTCATCTTTTCTAAGCCTTACATCAAGCTCAAAACTAAAGATTCCACTCTTTAGTTGTTCGGTTATTGTTTTATAACTATAATTTAGCGCTTTAGCCTCGCTAAAACTATCACCAAGACCAACAAATAGTTTTCCTACAAGTGATCCTTTCTTTTTATAACTATTATGCGAAGCAAGAAAACTAACTTCATTAAAAGCTAGTTCATCTAAATTCTCTCCACTATATTTTAAGTATCCACTAGGCTCATAATTTTCATAACTAGCTTCTAATTTATCCATTCGTTTGTTTTGGCTTTTTAAGTCTGCTCGTCTAATTTGTGATAAATGAATAGCACTAAATAACACAAAAACTAACACTCCAATAATAATACTAGTTACTACTTTTAATATAGTTATAATTACTTTCATAATCTAATCTCTGTAAGATTCTTCTTCTCTTCTATCAACTGCAATAAATCTTGAATATTCTGGTTCAAACTTAAAGTGTAAGTTAATACCTGATTGACCTTGACGGTTTTTAGCAATGCTTAATTCAACGTCACCAGTTTTTTTATCTTCATCTCTTTGATAATAATCTTCACGATATAAAAACATTACGATATCAGCATCTTGCTCAATACTTCCAGATTCACGTAAATCTGCTAAAACAGGCCTTTTATCATCTCTAGTCTCAACAGCCCTTGATAACTGCGAAAGAGCTAATACTGGCACTTTTAATTCTCTAGCCATTTGTTTTAAACTTCGTGAAATTCTCGCAACTTCTTCTTGTCTGTTTCCTGATTTAGAATCACCTTTAATTAATTGTAAGTAGTCAATTACAACAAAGTCTAATTTCTTTTCTTGACTAAGTTTACGGCACTTTGCACGAATATCAGATACAGATACTGCGGCGGAATCATCAAACATAATGTTTAATGATTTTAAAGATTCATTGGCAGCATGAAAGTTAGCCCAATCTTTACTATCAAGTGAGCCTCGTCTTAATTTATTACCGTCAATATCACCTTCTAAACTAACAATTCTACTAACTAATTGATCATTACTCATCTCTAAACTGAATACTGCAACTCCGGCTTTATTATCTTTATTCTTTTTAGCAATATTTAAGGCAAGGTTTAAAGCTAGCGCACTTTTACCCATTGATGGTCTGGCAGCTAAAATTATTAATTCTTCTGGTTGAAGACCGCTCGTTATTTGATCAATATTACTAAAACCTGTTCTAAGACCTGTAATATCACCACGGTTTCTTTGTTTCTCGATTTTATCTTGTACTTCTTTTAATATTTTATCAATTGTAGAAAATTCACTTGTGCTTCTTTTTTGGCTAACTGCAAAAATCATTTCCTCGGCTCTAGTTACATACTCGATTGCGTTAATGTTTTCTTTAAAGCCCATGTTAGTAATTTCACTAGAGGTTTCTATAATTTCTCTTTTTAAAGACGCATCAATAACAAGTTCAATATGAGAATCTAAATGTAGTGTTGTTGGAACATGCTCAGCAAGTTCCATAACATACTCAATTCCCCCTGCACTTCCTAATTGCCCCATTTGATTTAATTTTGCAATTACAGTTTGATAGTCAATATTAATTGATTCTTCAAACGCTAAGATCATTGCTTGAAAAATTGTGCGATGTCTTAAATCGAAAAAATCCTCAACTGAAATTTTATCCATCACATCGAGTAATCTTTTAGAATCTAAAAATATTGTCCCTAATACTGCTTGTTCTGCACCAATATATTGTGGTAAAGAATTATTCATTTTATCCCTGCTTCTCAATTACATTTATTTCGAAAGTTGCTTTGATGTTTTTATGTAGTGTGACACTTGCTTGATATATACCAATAGCATTTATTTCACTCAATAAATCAATTTTACGACGATCAATTGTAACACCATTTTGTTTTTCGAATTCTTCTGATATTTGTTTTGCTGTTACACTGCCAAACATTTTACCATCTTGACCTAACTGAATTTCGATTGTAACACTCTTACCATCAATTTCAGATTTTAACTTATTCATTAA
>DURF01000140.1 GCA_012837395.1 Acholeplasma sp.
AAATAGTTTACCTATACCTAAAACACCAGAAGATAAAGTTATCAATAGTGAAGTTTATAAAACTTTTAAAAATTGGGATAAACCAATTGAAGCAGTCATAAATGATACAGATTATATAGCTCATTTTGAAACAATAGTTAAAGAATATAAAATAACTTTTTATGATGAAGATGGAAAAACAATATTAGAACAATTTAGTTTAACAAAAGGAATACTACCTAACCCAACTAATCCTAATGATATTATTGTTAATGAAGCTATTACAAAAGTTTTTAAAGGTTGGGATAAAACAATTTTAAGTGCAACCGAAGATATTAATTATTATGCAATCTATGAAATAGTTATTAAAAGTTATAATATTAAATGGCAAATCGATGATAACAATATTGTTATTGAGAAATATCAATATGATGAAGAGATTGATATTTATATACCGGTAAAACCTGGTCATAAGTTTATAGGTTGGGATCAAGACATACCTAAAAACATGCCAAGTAATGATTTGGTATTTAACGCTATTTTTGAAAAAGAACAATATTTAGTAAGTTTTTTAAATGAAGATGGAGTCTTAATAGAAGAATTATTAGTCAATTATAAAGATAAAATAGCGCCAATTATTGTTGAAGAAAGAAATGGTTATTTTTATAGTTGGTTAAAAGATGGAATTCCATATAATTTTAATCAAGAAATTAAAAGTAATATAACGTTAAAATTAACATGGTTTGAAGAAGTAGATAGTTATAATTTAGATATTTATTATTTAAATGATACCCATGGAGCAGTCTTAAAAAAAGATGAAGAATTAGGTCTTTCTTATATTGGAAATTATATTAAGGAACAATATAAAAACAATCCGCTTGGATCACTTTTTATAGCTGGTGGAGATATGTTTCAAGGCCAATTAATTTCTAATGATAATAAGGGTGCTTTAATGGTCGAAATATTTAATGAATTAAATTTAGATGCTTTTGTTATTGGGAATCATGAATTTGATTGGGGCTTAGAAACAATCTTAAAATATTTTGATCCATCGGAAACTGGTATAAAAGCCAATTTTCCAATACTAGGAGCAAATGTAGTAGAAAAAGCTACCAATGCAAGACCTGATTTTATTGATAGTCACGTTATTATAAAAAGACGGGGTTTAAAAATTGGAATTATTGGTGTAATAGGTGATAATTTAGAATCTAGTATTGCAACGCTTAGAGTAAAGGATTATTACTTTAGTAATGCTTACCAAGCAGTTGTTACAACTGCAAACGAAATAAAAAATGATGTAGATATAATTTTAGTTGTAAATCACCATAATGATCAAAACTTTAATAATAGGGTTTCTAGTATTGATAAAGTATCAGCAGTATTTAATGGTCATACGCATTCTACATATACTGGTTTATTAAATAATAAAATACCATATATTCAAAGTGGAAGTAATGGAAAATATGTAGGAAATGTAAAATTAGAGTTTGATAAATATAAAAATTTAACAAATGGAATAGCAATAAATATTAAAAATCATAATGATTTAAATAGTTATGATTATATAATTGAAGCTTTAATTAATCAATATTATAATAATATTAAGCATTTATACGAAGAAGAAATATTAACTGCATCATACTATTTATCTACTACTGATTTAGCAAATTATATTGCGAAAATTATGAAAAAAGTAACTGGAGCCGTTGCTGGTTTCCAAAATAGTGGAGGAACTAGAGCGACAATATCAAATGGTCAAAAAATTACAGCTGCAGATATTTTCCAAGTATTCCCGTTTGATAATCAAATAATTTATACCGATGTAACAGGAAGTCAATTAAAAAAATTATTAGATGATTCATACTTATATAGCAATTCAAATATAAGTTATAGTGACATTAAAAACAACGAAATATATAGAGTAGCAACCAATGACTATATATTTTATAGTTCATATCAATCATATGCCTTTAAAGATAAAGAAGGAATATTATATGGTGATATGTATGAAACTTTTTATCAAATTTTATTAAATTTAAAAGAAAATGGTTATACTCATTTTGATACAAATAGTCCAATTATTATAAATTAGGGGTGATATAATGAACGAAATAGAAGTAATAATTTCAAACAGTCATGTTAATAATAAAATGGAGTTAACAGAAATTGCGATGATTAACTTATTACAAGATATTGAAGGAATTCACATTAGTCATTTAAAGGAGTTTTCAAAATATTTAAATGAAAATAACTGCGGAGTATTTTTAACATATCGTCAAATTGACATTTTAAAAAAACCTAAATTTGGTGATAAACTTAAGTTAACAACTTATCCCTTTAATACAAAATCTGCCAGTGGATATCGCCATATCTATATAAAAGATGTTAATAATTCTCCCTTAGTTGTTACAACTGCTTTTGGAGCGTTTGTTAATTTAGAAACAAATAGACCGGTTAGAGTTCCTAAGGAAATTATTAAAACTATTGTCGATTTTGATGCAGATCCAAATATTGAGGTTTTACCAAGAAAGATAGAATATAATATAGATAATGAACAATTTTTAGAAAAAATCATCATTAAAAAAAGTCATATTGATAGATATAACCATGTAAATAATAGTCATTATGTAGCATTTGCACTTGATAGTTATCAAAGAGAAATAAAATTTAATCGAATTAGATCTGAATATTTAAAATCATTTGTATTAAATGATGAGTGTTATATATACTTGGTAGAAGAAAATAGTGAAAAAACTACATTTAAATTACAAAATAATCAAAAAGAGGTTTGTGCAATAATAGAATTTAGCAATATTTAACAAAAATCTTGACATTATACTTTTATATGGTATTATAAAGAAGGATGAAATTGAATAAGTGGAAAGAAGAGAACCCTCTCTCGCCTGATAGCACAAGTTATAGGCAAAAAGTCACAATTATTATAGTTATTATAATTATTGATTTTAAGTGGGTTCTTACGGACTCACTTTTTTATTTTCAAAAAAATAATAGGAGGCGAGTTACATTAGAGTAACAAAAAAAGAAGTAGAATTAGTTAATGAGAATATACCAAATGTTGAGTTATTAGTTATTGATGATGAAGGTAACAGTTTAGGGAAAATGTCTAGAGATAAAGCAATAAAGATATCTGAATCTAGAAACATGGATTTAGTTGTAGTTTCACCTGATTCAAAAGTAGTTGTAGCAAAAATGATGGATTATTCAAAATATCGTTTTGAACAACAAAAACGTTTGAAAGAAATGCGTAAGAAACAAACAACAATTGATGTTAAAGAAATAAGACTTAGTCCAACAATTGGTGATCATGATTTCAATACTAAACTTAACCACGCAAAAAGATTTATTAAATCCGGCGATAAAGTAAAAATATCGATAAGATTTAGAGGTCGTATGGTTACTCATAGCGATATTGGTTTTGAAGTAGTTAATAAATTTATTGAATCACTAGGTGATTCAATTATTGTTGAGTCAAAACCAAAACTTGAAGGCATGCAAATGATTGCAGTAGTCGCCCCAAACAATAATTAAAAGAAAGAGGTCAATACCATGGCAACAAAGGGAAAAACACATAGTGGCTTAAAAAAGAGAATTAAAGTTACAGCGTCTGGTAAATTGAAAAGAGGACGTGCTTATAAAAATCACTTAGCCCAATCAAAAACAACAAAACAAAATAGACAATTAAGAAAGCAAACATTAGTACATAAGACAGATGAAAAACGTATCAAACGTCTTATTTCTAACATGTTATAATGGAGGAATAGAAAATGGCAAGAGTAAAAAATACTGTCGTTACAAGACGTCGTCGTAAAAAAATAATTAAGCAAGCTAAAGGATACTTTGTATCTAAAGGTGCTTTATATAAAACTGCAAACGAACAAGTTATGCGTTCATTAGCTTATGCATACCGTGATCGTAAACGTCGTAAAAGAGAATTTAGAAAACTTTGGATTCAAAGAATCAATGCAGCAGCAAGACTACACAACATGAAATATTCACAATTAATTCATGGATTATCACTTGCTGGAGTTGAAGTTAACCGCAAAATGTTAGCAGACTTAGCAGTTAATGAACCAAAAGATTTTGCTGAATATGTAAAGGTAGCACAAAAAGCAATCGAAAGTAAATAATTAGTATTAATTATTCAAAGCGTGGAATTATCCACGCTTTTGTTTTATAATAGTAGTAGAAAGTGAAAGGAGATAGCCTTAACTATATGAAGAAGCGTTTAATAATATTAATTAGTTCAATAGTAGTAATATTTGCATTCTTTTCAATAAGTTTTTTTTATGGAGCAACCAATTTGCAACGAATCTTTTTAGCTGTCTCTTTAATAGCTTTAACATTTTTATCAGTATATATATTTTTTGGAGTTGGAAAACTTGTTACTTCATTAATTTATGGAATGATTCTAGCTTTAATGTTAGCGTTACTGCCTGATTATGATTTACCTTTAATTTTTATCGGTACATTTGTATTTGCTTTAAATCCACTTTATGAATTTGAAAAAAACATTGATAAAAACCTACCAGAAGAAAAATCAATCATTGATTATTTAAGGGGAAGTTATAACGCTTATTATCAATATCGTAAAGAAATTAAAGAATATTATCATCTGCCACAAGTAAGAAAGGTATATACTAAACCAAATTATTTAAGATTAAGACAAGGAATTACCATTGTTTTATCTATGTTAGCTGTATTTTTACTTATTAGAGAAGTAAACAATTTAATAAATTTATTAAAAAGTTTTGATATTCATTTATTTTTCGCATCAACATATAGTGTTATAACCATATTAGCAATAACTGTTATGTTATATAAAAAAGGTTTTCAATCAGCATTTAACTTACTTGCTGTTTCTGTATTTCCACCACTGGCATATTCAATGTTTTTAATTAGACCTTTATATTTAGGATTAATATTAGGATTTTTATCAGTAATATCAGGAGCAGCTATGGCTGTTTATCAATATTTTGCGTATCGAAGTCGAATAGTTTATGAGTATTATCATTATTATGATCATGAAAAACAAGTTGAAGTTTATGCGAATGCTTTGTTTGAACCATATGTTTATGATGAAGCCTTTAATTTATCAACTACTTTTAAATTATCAATTGATTTAAATGAATTTAACAAAGCATTTCAAAACATAGTTGTTTTTGCAGATTTTAAAAAGTTTTTTATAACTGCATATACATATAAAAAAAACGATTTAACAATTTATACTGATTTTCATTATAGTGATTATCAAAACATTGACAAATTTAAAAAATTACTTGAAGAAACATTTAATGAAACTGTTATTATTAAAGTAATAGAAGATAATGAAAAAACATTTTACGAACAAAACTTTTTCCATAAAGATGACTACATTGTCGCAAGAACAGTATACTTAGCAAGAATGTTAAAAAAATTTGAAATCAAAAGTAATGTTGTTATTAGTTTTATGGTTTATTTTCAAGACTTAAGTAAATTAATATCTTTGAGTAAAAACTATTCGGTAATTAGAATACCAGAATATGACCTTGATGGTGTTATAACAGCAAGAATTGATATGAAAGTATCAAATGTTGATTATATAATTGAAAGTAAAGTAAGGGAATTACTATTAGATTTATTAATATATCATGGTAAATATATTAGAGTTTCTGTACTCTACTAACTTGACAAAACTACTAGATTAATGATAAAGTATAAGTGACTTAGGAAGTGTGCGTAGAACCCAAAGTATATGAACGGGAATTGAAAGTATGCGGGTGTGAATACCAAGAAATTGGGATCCCAAAGTATATCAATACAAATACCCACCTGGTAGAATTCGTTCTTACTAACTTCCTAAGTTTTTATTATAAAAAAAGGAGAAAATAATGAAGAAATTACCAATATTATCACTAGTACTTGGGATATTAGTATTAGTTTATGCATTTTTAGCATACTTTTTAGATAACGATATTTTTAGTTTAACTCAAACTATTGGAAATATTATTATCGCAACAGGATTAATTGCATTTGCAGTTTTAATTGTGATGCCAGATATGAAGAAAAAATCAATGGCAACACTAAAGACTGTGGAATTTGTAATAATTTTAATTGCGGCAATCGTTGGATTTGTCTTACCGCTTTTAAATATTAAATCAGTTGATTTAGGAACTGGCTCACTTTGGTTTGGGATTGCTTTAGTTATGGATGGTGGTGTTGATTTGTTTTTAGGAATTCATGGCAAGAAAAACTTAAAACAAGGCATGTTTTTTATAAGTTTACTTAGTGTTATACTTGGAACATGGATTTATGCAACTAACTTTGTAAATGCTAATATAAGAACATTTACATTTATAACACTTTTATTAATAGGTGGATATTTAACAATAATTGGATTAGCAAACAGTAAAAAATCATAGTAAAGGATGAAGAAGATGTCAAAAAAATTATTAAAGAAATTATCAGAAGTTAATGGTGTCCCAGGTAATGAATATTTAGTAGCAAATTTAATTAAAGATGAAATTAAAGATTTAGTTACTGAAGTTAAACAAGATAACCTAGGTTCTGTTATAGGTCATAAAAAAGGAAATGGGCCTAACATTTTAATTGGCGGCCACATGGATGAAGTTGGTTTAATGGTTAAAAGTATTACTAAAGAAGGCTTTATTAAATTTCAAACTCTAGGTGGATGGTACTCACAAGTAATGCTTGCTCAAGAATGGCAAATTATTACAAAAAAAGGTGTTATAATTGGTGTGACTGGTTCTAAACCACCCCACATAATTCCACTTGAACAAAGAAAACAGGCTGCTAAGATTGAAGATATGTATTTAGACATTGGTGTTAAAAATAAAGAAGAAGCAGTTGAACTAGGAATTGAACCAGGAAACATGGTTACTCCACTACAAGAATTTAAGGAACTAGGTAATAAAAACTATTTATTAGGTAAAGCCTGGGATAATAGAATTGGTAGTGCAGTAGTTATTGAAGTATTAAACAATTTAAAAAATGAAAAGTTAAATAACAATTTATTTGGCGCATTTACTGTTCAAGAAGAAGTCGGACTAAGAGGGGCTAAAACTACTTCATATATGGTAGAGCCTAAAATAGCATTTGCAATTGATACAGGATTAGGTAATGATGTACCTGGTAGTGTGTCAGAAGAACAAACTTTAGGTAATGGACCTCAAATATTATTATTTGATGGTGGTCTTGTTGCTCATAGAGGATTAAGAGAGTTTGTTATTAATGTTGCTAAAGAATTAGAAATTCCTTATCAAGAAGGAGTAATTAATGGTGGAAGAACTGATGCTGGTGAAATGCATTTAGCACATCACGGAGCAGCTGCTCTATCTATTTGTATCCCAACAAGATATATGCATTCACATACATCAATAATTCATTATGAAGATTATTTAAACACAGTTAAATTAATGACAGAAGTTATTAAGAGATTAGATGAAAAAACTGTTAACGAAATACTTTTTAAATAACATATGATAAACCGATTAATTTCGGTTTATTTTTTTTGACGAGAAACAAATCTTGACAACTTTAAACTAATATTATATTATAGAAACGTACCCCCCGCTAGGGGGATGAATGGAGATAGTAATATGAAAGAAAATCATTTGCATAAACATAATCATAGTAGTCACGATCATCACCATCATCATGGTGATTTTAAGAAAGTGTTTTTTATAACACTTCCATTTGGACTATTAGTCATGTGGTTATCACCACTAATGGGAATTAATATTCCATTTCCGTTTCATTATTCGTTTAAATACTCTGATATAATTGCACTTATTTTATCAATTGGATTATTAATATATGGGGGTAAACCTTTTATATTAGGGGCAATTGATGAATTTAAACAAAAGTCGCCAGGGATGATGGCGCTTGTTTCAATGGGACTATTAGTTTCGTTTATCTATAGCTTTTTCGCAATTATTTTTAGATATATTAATAATGTAGTATATATGGATTTCTTGTTTGAATTTTCATCATTAATATTAATTATGTTACTTGGTCACTGGATTGAGATGGTTGCCTTAACAAAAGCTGGAAATGCAAAAGAATCACTTGCTAAGTTATTACCTAAAAATGCTTTCGTTAAAAACGATAATAACGAACTTATTGAAAAACCAATTAATGAATTAAAAATTAACGATATTATAATTATTCAAGCTGGTGAAAACATAGCTGCAGATGGAATCATTATAAGTGGAGAATCCAGAGTTAATGAATCACTCTTAACAGGTGAGTCGAAACCAATTCAAAAAAATATTGGTGATGAAGTTATTGGTGGAACGACAAATGAGTTTGGCAAACTTGAAGTGAAAGTTACTAAACTTGGAAAAGACTCGTTTTTAACTCAAGTAGAAAATTTAATTAATGATGCTGAAAATATGCCTTCAAGGGCTGAAGATCGAGCGAAAAAAGTTGCGAGCAATTTATTTTATATAGCACTTTCTACAGCAATAATTTCTTTTATTGTTTGGTTTATTATTAAAGATCTTAACAGTGCAATCATGTATGCAGTAACAACACTTGTAATAGCATGTCCACATGCTTTAGGCCTTGCAATACCTCTTGTAATATCAAGAAGTACAAGTCTTGGTAGTATAAATGGTATTTTAGTTAAAAATAGAGAATCATACAATTTAACATCAAAGGCTGATGTAATAATTTTAGATAAAACGGGAACATTAACTACCGGTGAATTTAGTGTACAAAGTATAGATATTTTAAGTAATGATTATAAAGAAGAAGATATTGTTTCAATTTTAGCGGGAATTGAAACAGGCTCAAGTCATCCGATTGCTAACTCAATTATTAATTATGCTAATGAAAAAAATGTTAAACCGTTAAAATTTGATAATATTAATATCTTATCAGGCATAGGACTAAAGGGAAACATTAAAAACGATCAATATAAATTCATAAGCGAAAAAGGATACAATGAAAAAATAAAGATTGAAAATGATTTAGGATATACAATTAGTATCTTGCTTAAAAACAATGATTTACTTGCTGTTGTTAAACTAGGAGATAGTTTAAAAGAGTCAAGTAAAAGTTTAATGAATAATCTTAAAAAAAGAAATATTAAACCTATAATGGCAACAGGTGATAATGAGACTTCTGCAAAAGTTGTTGCTGAAATCTTAGATATTGATTATTACTCTAACATGAGTCCTAATGATAAATATAAATTAGTTAAAAAATATAAAAATGACAATA
>DURF01000141.1 GCA_012837395.1 Acholeplasma sp.
AGAATATGAAATTGTAGGAGATCCAGTGCCAATTGTTAATTTTGCAGATGTTAAAGTTGGAGAGAGTTTTGAAATTGCTTTAGAGTTTGCAGTAAAACCAGAAGTTGAACTTGGAAATTATAAAGGAATTGAAGTTGAAAAAATGGATGCTGAAGCAACTGAAGAAGAAGTAAGTGCTAAATTAGATGATATGTTAAAAGCTAATGTCGTTTTAGAACCTAAAGAAGATGGTGTTTTAGAAAACGGCAATACAGCAATTTTTGATTTTGAAGGTTTTGAAAGCGGTGTTCCATTTGAAGGTGGAAAAGCTGAAAACTATGAATTAGAAATTGGTTCAAATCAATTTATTCCAGGCTTTGAAGATCAAATGGTTGGAATGAAAGCGGGCGAAGAAAAAGATATTAATGTTACATTCCCAGAACAATATCAAGCAGAAAACCTAGCCGGTAAAGATGCAGTATTTAAAGTAAAATTACATGAAGTTAAACAAAAGTCTGTTACAGAATTAAATGATGAATGGGTATCTACTTTAAACCGTGATGAAAAAACATTAGAAGATTTAAAAGCAGCTTTAGCAAAAGAAATTAAAGAAAACAAAGAAAATCAAAATAAAAATATCGCAATTGAAACAGCGTTAAATAAAATTGCTGAAACTACAAAAGTTGATGTTCCAGTTGAAATGATTGATTATGAAACAAATCAACAAATTAAAAACATTGAAAACCAAGCAAAACAATATGGACTAGATTTTAAAACATATGTAAGTTTAACTGGTATGACAGAAGAAGATTTAAGAAAACAAATTAATGAAGAAAGTTCAAAAAGAGTATTAAATTCATTAATTATTGAAGCTGTTTCTAAAGCAGAGAAATTTGAAATTACAGAAGCAGAATTAGAAACCAAATATATTGAAGTTGCTAGCATGTATCAAATGGACGTAGCAGAAGTTAAAAAACATTTAACTGATGATTTATTAAAGCGTGATATTGAATTCGCAAAAGCAATTGACTTTATATTTGATAACATTAAATTTGTATAATAAATATTATAAGGGGCAATTTGCCCCTTGGCTTAAATATATTTTTTGGCACTCTATCACATTGATTGCAAATTAATTAAATAGTGATATAATATTATTAGCACGAAAGGAAGTGACAATATGCAAACAAGTATAAAAAGTATTCCAGCATTAGCTGTAAGAGGAATAACACCAATTCCGACTAATGACTTTAGAATCGAAGTAGGAAGAAAAAAATCTTTAGACGCTATTAAAGCATCTGAAAAAGACTTTAGCCAATATATCGTTATCTTAGTACAAAAAAATCCATTAATAGAAGAACCAACTAAAGAAGATCTTTATGAATATGGAGCACTGGCTAAGGTTGCAATGAAAATTAAGTTACCTAATGGTAATTTCAAAATTAAATTTAATATAATTGATCGTGTTAAAATTGAAAATTATTTACAAGAAGATGACTTTTTTGTTGTTGACTATGAAGAGGTTAACACAATAATAAGTAATGATGATGAAGAGTTAACATTAATCAAAATGGTTGTTGAAGAAATAGCTAAAAATGAAAGAGAAATTCTACAACCTAATAACAATGTAATAAATAGAGTACAACAAGGACTTTCAACTGTTAAAGCAGTTGATTTAATTATATACCACTTAAAAATTCAAGAAAATGAAAAATATAAATATTTAGAAGAGCCTAGTTTAACAAATCGATTAAAAATGTTATTAGGTGATATTAACCGTCTTAAAATGATTGTTGATATTGAAAGAAAAATTAATGAAGATGTAAAAAAATCGATTGATGAAAATCAAAAAGAGTATTATTTACGTGAAAAAATGCGCGCTATTCAAAATGAATTAGGCGATAAAGTTAAACGTGAAGAAGAAATCGAAGAATTAAGAAAAGCCATTTTAGAAGCTAAAATGCCTGAAAATATTGAAGAAAAAGCTTTACAAGAATTATCAAGATTAAGATCAACCCCATCAGCAATGGCAGAATCTTCAATTATAAAAACATATCTTGACTTTTTAGTTGCTCTACCTTGGCATGAAACAAGTAAAGATTCAAATGATTTAAAAGCTGTTAAAGAAGCCCTAGATAAAAATCATTACGGATTAGAAAAAGTTAAAGACCGTATTTTAGAATATTTAGCGGTTAAAATAATGACAAACAAAAACCCACAAACAATACTTGCGCTAGTAGGACCTCCTGGGGTTGGTAAAACATCACTTGCAATTTCGATTGCAGAGGCACTAAACCGCAAATTTGTTAAAGCATCACTTGGTGGAGTTAGAGATGAGTCTGAAATTAGAGGTCACCGTAGAACATATATTGGTGCACTCCCTGGACGTATTTTAAATGGTATGAAAACAGCTAAAACAATGAATCCTGTTTTCTTACTTGATGAAATTGATAAAATGGCATCAGATTACAAAGGAGATCCAGCATCTGCAATGTTAGAAGTTCTAGATCCAGAACAAAATGCTAACTTTAGTGATCATTATTTAGAAGAATCATATGATTTGTCACAAGTATTATTTATTACAACTGCAAACTATTTAGAAAATATTCCAGCACCTTTAAGAGACCGTATGGAAATTGTTGAACTATCTAGTTATACTGAATACGAGAAATTCCAAATTGCTAAAAAACACTTAATTGATAAACAATTAAAAGCACACGGTATTACAAGAGAGCAATTAAGTATTGATGACAATGTAATTTATAATATTATTCAATACTATACTAGAGAAGCTGGTGTAAGAGAATTAGATCGTCATATTGGAGCATTAGTTCGTAAATCAATTAAAGAAATACTAATCAACAAAAAAGAAAAAGTTGAAATTACTGTAGATAATTTAGCTGATTTTCTTGGAAAACCAAGATTTTCACACAACATTTCAGAAAACAAAGATCGCGTTGGTGTTGTGACTGGTCTTGCTTATACTCAATATGGTGGAGATACTCTACCTGTTGAAGTTACCTATTATAAAGGAGCTGGTAAACTAGTATTAACTGGTAAACTAGGTGATGTCATGAAAGAATCAGCTCAAACAGCCCTATCTTATGTAAAGGCAAATGCAGAAAAGTTTGGAATTGATCCAGTCTTATTTAAAGAAAATGATGTTCATGTTCACGTTCCTGAAGGAGCAATTCCAAAAGATGGTCCTTCAGCCGGTATTACAATTGCAACCGCAATTTATTCAGCTTTAGCTAACAAAGTTGTTAAAAACAATGTTGGAATGACTGGTGAGATTACATTAAGAGGATTAGTATTAAAAATTGGTGGTTTAAAAGAAAAATCAATCGCTGCTCACCGCAGTGGAATTGAAACAATTTTAATCCCTAAAGAAAATGAAAATGACATCGATGAAATTCCACAAGAAGTAAAAGATAAGATAAAAATTATTCCAGTTGAAAATGTCGATGAAGTATTTGCAAACGCAATTAAATAAGTGTTATAATAAGAAGTAGAAATACTTCTTATTTTTTTGAAAGGACATATTATGAAACAATCTGAATATATAAAAGGTGCTAAAAATATTACTCATATTCCAAGTGAACTACCAATCGTTTTATTTATGGGCAGAAGTAACGTTGGTAAATCATCATTAATTAATTCACTTACAAACAGAAAAAACTTAGCACACACATCTGGTATGCCCGGAAAAACCATGTTATTAAACTTTTATTTAATTAATAATAATTTCTACATCGTTGATGCTCCTGGCTATGGTTATGCAAGAAGATCAAAATCAATGCAAGACGAATTTGTTGTAATGATTGAAGAAATCTTAATTAAACATCCTAAAATAGTAGGAGTAGTCTTAGTAATTGATTTTAAAATAGGCCCAACTGAAGCTGATTTAAATACATATGAGTTTTTAAAATCACTTAATTTAAATATAATTATGGTAGCTACTAAGAAAGATAAAATCTCAAAATCGAAACAATTATCACACGAAAATAAACTTAGAAAACAGCTAAATAATCCAACTAATCTTTTTGTTGTATCTAATTTACATAAAGAAAACATTGAAAATGTAAAAAATATAATATTAAAAGGGGTAAAAGAATATGAATCCAGTTAAGATTATCACAGACTCAACTGCGGATTTAAGTGTTGAGTTATTAAAAGAATTAGAGGTTGCATCAATACCTTTAAAGGTTAACTTTGGTGATGAATCATTTCGTGACGGCATTGATATAACTACTGAAGAGTTATATAAAAAAGTTGAACAAACTGGTGTTTTACCAAAAACGTCTGCTGTTGCACCAGGTGAATTTATTAAAGAATTTAAACATTGGATTGATCAAGGTTATGATATTGTGTATTTAGGAATTGGTTCAACACTTTCTGGAACATTTGGGGCAGCAATGGTTGCAAAAACAGAATTTGATGACGAAAGAATTCATTTAGTTGATTCCAAAAACTTATCATCAGGTATTGCACTTTTAGTTTTAAAAGGTGTTGATTACATTAAAGATGGATTATCAGCTAAGGATATTGCTGATAAGTTAACTAAACTGGTTCCAAAAGTTAGAAGTCAGTTTGCAATTCAAGTACTAGATTACCTCCACAAAGGTGGTAGAGCTAGTGGAACACAAGCCTTAGTTGGAAAATTTTTAAGAGTTAGACCAATTATTAAAGTCGTTGATGGTAAACTTGATGTTTATAAAAAACCAATGGGAACAATGAAAAAAGCTGTGACAATTATGTTAGAAGAATATGTAAATGAAGGCAAAAATGTTGATCTGGATTACGTTATGATTACCCATTCTTTAGCAGACAAACAAGCTGAATACATGACTGATTATGTTAAAGAACAATTAAATCCTAAAAAATTAATTATAAGTAATGCAGGATGCGTTATTTCAAGTCATTGTGGTGCAGGAACAATTGGAATTTTATACATTGTAAAAGAATGAATTTAGTTAATACTTATATTTATGAAATAACAGGTACTGAAAATTATCAAATAGAAAGTTTTTTTAGTAGTTATCGCCTCAATCAAATTAATAGTAGTAGTAATCCAATAATTATTAATAAGATGATTATTACTGAACATTTTCTAAAATTTGTTATAGAAAAAGAATTAAATAAATCTATTAATATAATAAACATTGAAACAACTAAAAATGGTAAACCATACTTAGTTGATGAAAATTTATTTTTTAATATAACTCATAAAGGCAATTTAATTTTAATAGCAACCGCAAATGATGAAGTTAGTATTGATATTGAAAAAGTTAATATAAAACATCTAAAGATAAGTAATAAACTTTATAATGATAAAGTTTATTATTCAATTAATAGAATTATTAAAGACTTTACAATTAAAGAATCATATATTAAGTTTTTTGGACTTAATATTTTAACAAACATGAAACTAATAAATCATGATGATAAGTTAATTGAAGGTCCAAGTGGAACTATTAGTTATAAGGCATTTAAATATAAAGATTATTATATAACAGTAGCTAAAGAATTAGAATTTAAAGTTAATTTCATAAAAATAAAAAAACTTAACTCTAATGACTTGATAAATTATAATAAATATATTAAAATATTTAAAAGCAAAGAAGAGGAATAGTAAATTAAGTTTTAATTTAAAGAGAGTGATTGTTTGGTGCAAAATCATATTTAAACTAATTGAAGTAGCCTTGGAGCTAGTTTAGTGAACTAATAGTAGTTAAACTCGTAAGTAATGCGTTAAATACAATTAAGTGCTAGATTTTTGATCTAGAACTAAGGTGGTACCGCGAAATTTTTTCGTCCTTAGACAATTATTTGTCTAGGGACTTTTTTTTGGAGAATAATATGAAAACAATAAAAACAAAAAGATTAATTATAAGAAAACCAAAAATGAAAGATGTAGAAGATATCTTTGAATATTCAAAGACTGAATTTGTTGGTCCTATTGCAGGCTGGTTACCACATAAAGATATTAATGAAACTAAATCAATTTTAAAACAATTTATTAAATCAGAAGATGTTTGGGTAATTGAATTAAAATCTATAAAAAAAGTTATCGGTACAATTAGCTTAACTACAAAATCATATTATGATTTAATTAATGATATATATGAATTAGGATATGCAATAAACCATAATTACTGGCAACAAGGTTTTGCGAGTGAAGCAGCAAAGGCGATGATTGATTTTGCATTTAAAGATTTGAAAGTTCAAAAACTTATTTGTGCGCATGATGAAAGTAATGTCGCAAGTAGAAAAATAATCGAAAAAAATCAATTTGAACTAATAAAAATTGATAATAATCCAAAATATAGTAGTAATAAAATTAAGAAAGTATATATATATGAATTATATAATCCATATCGAGGTGAAAATAAATGAAAGTAAAGTTAAATCCAAAATATAATTTTAAAGAAGTAGAAAAAGATAGATATCAAAAATGGGTGAAATCTGGTTTATTTAATGCCGATAGATTAGAATTAAAACCTTATACCATTGTTATTCCACCACCTAATGTTACAGGAAAGCTTCATTTAGGTCATGCTTGGGATAATACACTCCAAGATATAATTATTAGAAGAAAAAGAATGCAAGGTTATAATGCTCTATTTTTACCAGGTATGGATCATGCTGGTATTGCGACTCAAGCGGTTGTTGAAGAAAAGTTAAGAAAACAAGGTATTTCAAAATACGATTTAGGAAGAGATAAGTTTTTAGAAGTTGCTTGGGATTGGAAAAATGAATATAGCAACCATATTAGAAAACAATGGGAAGCACTTGGAATAAGTATTGATTATACTAAAGAAAGATTTACACTTGATGAAGGTTTAAATGAGGCTGTTAATCATGTTTTCATTAAAATGCATGAAGACGGATTAATTTATCGTGGGAATAGAATTATACACTGGGATGTTGAAGCTAAAACAGCTATTTCAAATATTGAAGTTGAATATGAAGAAGAAATGGCAAAACTTTATTATTTAAAATATCCTTTAGTAGAAGATGAAAACAAATACTTAGTTGTCGCAACCACTCGTCCTGAGACAATGTTTGCAGACCAAGCAGTTATGATTCATCCAGAAGATAAAAGATATTTAAGTTATTTAGGTAAAAAAGTTTTTATTCCAGGTACTAATGTTAAAATACCCGTTATAGCTGATGATTATGTTGATAAAGACTTTGGAACAGGAGTTGTTAAAGTAACTCCTGCCCATGATGCTAATGACTTTGAAGTTGGTGTAAGACATAATTTAGATATGCCGCTTTGTATGACTGAAGATGGTTTTATGAATGAAATGGCTTTTGAATTTGAAGGATTAGAAAGATTTGAAGCTAGAAATAAAGTGATTGAAAAATTAAGCAATTTAAACTTAGTTGAAAAGATTGAAGACTATTTAACTAATATAGGATATAGTGAAAGAACTGGTGTAGTAGTTGAACCAAGACTATCACTACAGTGGTTTATAAAAATGGATGATATTGCCAAAGATAGCCTAAATACAG
>DURF01000142.1 GCA_012837395.1 Acholeplasma sp.
TATTTCACATCAACTTCGAGTATTAAAAGATATTAATTTAGTAAAATATGAACGATCGGGTAAAAATATTATTTATTCATTATCTGATAATCATGTTTACGAAATATTTAATCAAGCAATTGAACACGTATGTGAGGAGGGTAATAATAATGCATAAAGAACAACATAGTCATATAAAAATCTATATTAATTTATATATTATTGGTCTTGTTTTATATTTGTTTAGTTTATTAATTGATCCTTTAAACATTATTAAACTGTCTTTTAATAGTAACTATATATTAATTCCTATCTATATTATTATTTTAATATTATCAGGCTTTCATGTTATATTTGAAGGTATCGAAGATACTATTAAAAAAACAATTAAAAAAAGAAGGTTTTCTCCTAACGTTCATATTTTAATGTTGCTTGCTGCAATAGGCGCGATCATTATTAATCATTATCATGAAGCTATCATTTTAATATTAATATTTGCCGGAGCTCACTTTTTAGAAGATTTAGTTCAAAGTAAAAGTAAAAAAGAAATTGAAAAACTACTTAATTTAAATCCGCCTAACGCAAGACTAATCAAACCTAACGGCGAGATCATCATAATAGATTCTAAAGATTTAAAAGTCGGTGATGAAGTAGTTGTTTTAAATGGCGACCAAATTCCTTCCGATGGAATTATTATTGAAGGGGAAACAGAAATAAATGAATCCACTATAACTGGTGAATCAATGCCAGTATTAAAAGGGATAAATGATCAAGTGTTTAGTAGTACAATTAATAATAGTAATAAAATAATTGTTAGAATTAATAAAAGCAGTGATGAAACTGTTGTAGCTAAGATTATTCAATTAGTTAATGAAACTCAAACAGATTTATCAGAAACTGCAAAATTAATTAATAAAATAGAACCAGTATATGTTACTATCGCATTGATTTTCGCACCAATTTTCTATTTGCTTGGTGCTTATGTATTTAATTGGGATAACGCCTTTTACAGAACGATGGTATTTTTAATAGGAGCGTCTCCATGTGCACTTGCAGTTACAGATATACCAGCAACTCTTTCAGCTATATCTAATTTAGCTAAAAGAGGTATTCTATTTAAAGGTGGATCTTATGTTTCAAACTTTTATAAAGTAGATACAATCGCATTTGATAAAACAGGAACATTGACTAATGGCACACCAACAGTCACTGATATTTTATATTTAGATATTAATAATGAATATAAAGATATAATATATACAATGGAAAAAGGTAGTAATCATCCACTTGCAAAAGCAATCATTGAAAAGTTTGATAGAAGCATTGATTTAAATTTTGAAGTAATTAATTTAATTGGTGTAGGTATCAAAGCAAATTATAACGGTAATGAATATTTGATTGGAAAACCTTCTAGTTTTGTTATTAATGATGAAGAATTAATAACTAAAACAGAAACATTAGAAAAAGATGGTAAAACTGTTGTCTATTTTAGTGAAAACAATAAAATTAAAGTTATTATTACTTTCATTGATGATATTAAAGAAACATCTATAGAAGCAGTTAACTATTTTAATCAAGAAGCAATAAAAACTGTCATGATTACAGGTGATTCTAGTAGTACAGCAAATGCAATTGCTAAAAAGGTAAATGTTAATACAGTATATTCAAATGTTTTACCGCATGAAAAATCAGAAATAATTGATGAGTTAAAACAAAACGACCAAAACGTTATTATGGTAGGAGATGGAATAAATGATGCTCCAGCGCTTGCTATAGCAAATATAGGGGTTGCTATGAACTCGGGGACTGATTTAGCTGTTGAAGTAGCAGACGCAGTTTTAATGCGAAATAATTTGAATGATTTAACTTACACTTACAAAGTATCTAAAAAGTTAAAAAATATTGTTTTACAAAATATTATATTTGCAATGAGTATAGTAGTATTTCTAATTATTATGAATATATTTGGAATAATGCATATGCCGCTTGCTGTTGTTTTTCATGAAGGAAGTACATTAGTTGTTGTCTTTAGTGGTTTAAGGATGTTACGGAAAGTATAGATATTATTAATAATCAAATAGTAATAAGCACATATGAGCATATATGTGCTTTTTTTCTAGTCATTATCATATAATATAGAAAAATGGTTTGAACTTAAAACTAAAGGAGGTTAACAATGATTGAACTTCGTAATATTAGTAGGACTTATAAACCTAAAAAAGGTGAAGAAGTTAGAGCGTTGAATAAAATAAATTTGACTTTTGGGTCAACTGGTATGGTTTTTGTATTAGGAAAATCAGGATCTGGTAAATCAACACTTTTAAACGTAATTGGTGGACTTGATAAGTATGATGAAGGTGATTTGCTAATACAAGGTAAGTCAACAAGTGATTTTAAACAAAGTGACTTTGACTCATACCGAAATACAATGATAGGATTTATATTTCAAGAATATAATGTTTTAGATAATTTTACCGTTGCTCAAAACATTGGACTAGCATTACAACTACAAGGCAGAAAAGCAACTAGCAAAGCAATAAATGATATTTTAGATTCAGTTGATTTAAGTGGTTATGCGAGGCGTAGACCTAATGAATTATCAGGTGGACAAAAACAAAGAGTTGCTATTGCTAGAGCATTAGTTAAAGACCCTAAAGTAATTATGGCTGATGAACCAACCGGAGCACTTGATTCTAATACAGGAAAGCAAGTGTTAGAAACGTTAGAAAAACTAAGTGAAACAAGATTAGTAATTGTTGTTTCTCATGATCGTGAGTCAGCTGAAACGTATGGATCTAGAGTAATAGAGTTTAAAGATGGTGAAGTAATTAGTGATGTTACTAGAGAGAAAAATGAAACAAATAAAGATGTAAAACCTTTAACTTTTACAATAACTAACGTAAAAGTTAAACAAGGATATGAATTAACAGAAGATGATTTAAGAGTAATTAATAATTATTTAAAGAAAAACAAAAATGATACTTCAATAGATAAGATTTTTAATCAATCAACTTTTAAAACTACAAATCAAAAAGAAATTGAAACTTCTCGAGACAATTATCATTCAATTAAATCAAAACTACCATTTAGAACATCTTTAAAAATTGGAGCAAGTTCATTAAAGCATAAAACAATGCGGCTTGTTTTTTCAATAATTTTAGCCTCTGTTGCTTTTGCAATGTTTGGACTTGCAGACACTATGGCAAGTTATGACAAATATGATACAACCGCTCAATCGATGATAGATTCAAATATTAGTTATGCAGCCTTAGAAAAAGTTAACGCCGTTGAAGAAGGTGATTGGATTAACGAAAGATCAGTTAAAATGAATGATGATGATATTACTAATCTAAATACTATGTTTCCAGAATATGATTTTTTACCTATATATAAAAGTAATCAAATTAGTTTAAACATCAATTCTAATGTTTATGATACTAGTGCTGGCGTATCAGGAATGTATTACACATCAGAATTTGGAGGAATAATAGAATTTAGTAATGATAAGATAAATAGTTTTAATATTACATTCTTAGGAACAAATAGTAGACTTCCAAATAACTTTAATGAAATTGCAATTACTAAACATATGTATGAACTTTTTGAAAGTCTAGGTTATCGTGATGCTGATGGAAATAAAGTGCCAATTTTAAACTATAATAGTTTATTAGGTAAAACCTTAAATATTGATGGAAATGATTTGGAAATAGTTGGAATTTTAAATACAAATTTTGATGCTTCAAGATTTAACTCATTAATAGAATTTGATGGTAACATATCTGACTGGCTTTTAATTCAAGAATATCAAACTGTTCTAAATTATAGTCATCATTACGCAATGTATGTAAAAGATGGATTTATTACTGAACATACAGAAACAGGATTAACTAACGTTCAATCTTCAGATTATGAAGTATCACTTTATGATAATGGAACTCAATCCTATTTTTGGATATATAGTATGGGATTAATAGGTAATTTAAATTTAAGTGATGTTATGTTATTTAATAATATTGGTTTTCAAACATTACAAGCAAATGATATTATTATTCCGGAGTTATCTATTAGCTCACTTGATAGTAACTTTGAAAATAATTTGTTTAATAATATGTTAACCTACATTGAAACTTACATAAAGTCATTAAGCGATGAAGTAATCTATGAGGCATTAGATTATTATGCTTATAATCCACAACCAATCGATCAATGGAGCCAAACTGATAAAGAAGAGTATGAAAGTTATTTTAATAGTCTATTTTATGTGAATAGAGAAGATGTTGATTATTTAGACAGTTTAAATGTCAAAAACTATTCGACTTTAGAAAATGAAGCTAATATAAACTACTATAATAGTTATCAACCAATAAATGTAAATCTTAATATTAGAGACTACATGACTAATGAAACTGATACAAAAGAAGTTAGAATTGTCGGATATTTTAAAACTGATGACTGGGAAGATTATTATACGTCCTATTTTGCTAATGATTTATATAATTCAATTGACATTGGTGATGATGGTAATTATACATCAGCAGTTTCAGCAATAAACATTAATGATAGAGTATCTTTAAATAAAATTATTGCTGAAAACTATCGTGAAGATTTAGGTGCTAGATATACATTAAAAAATGAAGTATTAGCAACACTTGATCAAGTCAATGGACTTGTTGAAGGTTTATCTCAAATATTTTTATATATCGGAATTGGTTTTGCGCTATTTTCATCATTATTATTGTTAAATTATATTACAATAAGTGTTAGTTATAAAAAACAAGAAATAGGTATTCTAAGAGCGATTGGTGCAAGAGGAAGAGATGTTGTTGGAATATTTTTCAAAGAAGCAATGATAATTGCTTTAATTAATTTCTTTATAGCAGTAGGAGTAGCAATATTTACAATTGTAACGATTAATAGTTATCTTAGAAGCGAATATGGTTTATTATTAACGATTTTAAACTTTGGTACTAGACAACTTGCATTAATGTTAGCTGTTAGTGTAGTGGTAGCATTTGTTTCTAGTTCAATACCAGTTTCAAGAATTGCTAGAAAAAGACCAATTGATGCAATTAGAGATAGATAGTATGAAAGAGAAACCAAATTGGCTTCTCTTTTTTTAAAGTTTTGACAAACTTATCCCCTTGATAAAGGGATTTTAATATGATATAATAGATAAGCAGTCTCCGAATCTAATTCGTGAGTGGGGGAACCAATTTTTTGGGGTGAATCACTATTTTTAGTGAAAGGAAACTTAATTTCCTTAACCCGTCAGCTAACCTCATAGGAGTTATTAAGCAATCTATTTTTAATTTTGCTAATAATTTTTAGGGAGGTTTTTTTATTGGAATTATTAATATTTAAAGTAGCAATAATATTAGTAGTAGGATTTATTGGTGGTAAACTTGCTGAAAAGTTTAATTTACCAAGTGTGTCTGGATACTTAATATTAGGGTTATTATTAGGGCCATCAATGGGTCTAATTTTTAAAGGATTTGAAGGAGTAGTAACTACAAGGGATCAAAATACTTTAAAGTTTATAAGTGAGATGGCCTTATCATTTATTGCCTTTTCAATAGGTTCTGAATTTAATTTAAAGAAATTAAGATCACAAGGTAAAACATTTACAACTATCGCAAACTACGAAGTATTATTTGCAGTTTTATTTGTATTTGTAGCATTATTCTTTATTCCTAAGCCAGCACCAATCATGCAAGGCTATGAACCATTTAGTAAAGGTAACTTAGCATTTGGATTAGTGCTTGCGGCAATGAGTGCAGCAACTGCTCCAGCAGCAACATTAATCGTAATGCGTGAGTATAGAGCATATGGCCCGGTAACTAAAACCATTTTACCTGTGGTTGCGATGGATGATATATATGGTATTATTATCTTTGGTTTCTTTTTCTCATTTGCTCAAACACTAGTTGCACCTGGATCAGGTTCACTAGCATTTTCAATTGCTAAACCATTTATTGAAGTCTTTGGTTCATTATTAATCGGTGGAGTAATTGGTTATGTATTAGTATTTGTTGTTAAGAAGTTAAAAAGATCAATGGATGATTATCAAGTTGTAAGTATTATTTCTATATTATTAACAACGGGAATTGTTTTATTAATAAATAAATCATTTTCAAGTTATAATATAGGTATGTCAACCTTATTAGCTAATATGATGGTTGGGGGAATGGTTGCTAATTTATTAGATAAACCAGATGATACATTCCAGTCAGTTAATAATTTTACTACACCATTTTATGTATTATTTTTCACATTAGCAGGAGCAAGTCTAGATCTTGCAATCTTAAAAAATGGTATAATTATTTCTATTTTAGCATTAGTATATATATTAGCTAGAGGATTTGGTAAATACACTGGAGCATATATTGGAGCTACAGTTGCTAAAACAGAGCCTAAGGTTAGAAAATATATTGGTTTTGCTCTACTTCCGCAAGGTGGTGTATCACTAGGATTATTAGTAATTGTTTCAACACAGCTAAGTTCGTTTTATCCGTTAATTTCAACAATTATTATGTTAAGTATTTTAGTATATGAAACAACAGGACCAATATTTGCTAAATTTGCAATATCAAGAGCAGGAGAAATTAACGGTCTTGACCGAATTGAAAATCTTTCTGCTTTAGAAGATTAGGGAGGATAAAAATGCAAGCATTATTTATAATTTTAAATGACTTAAATAGTTATGATGAAGTTTTACAAGCATTAGTAAAACTAGAAGTAAGAGGAGCTACTATTTTAGAAAGTGAAGGAATGGCTAAAGCATTACTTAAAAGTGAAGGATTAAACATTTTACTAGAAGGTTTAATGAGTACTGATAAAACTAAAGATATTGGTAGTAGTAAAACAATTTTTACAGTAGTAAGAGTTGAAAAAGTTGATGAAATTACTAAAGAAATTGATAATATATTGTCAAAGTCTGATGCTAAGATTAAAGGATTTTTATTTACATTACCTGTAAGTAGAGTTCATTCATTTAAATAAATATAGATAAAGAAAAATGCAAAGATTAAATTGATCCTTGCATTTTTTCTTTATATTATAATTTTACAAACTCACTAGCAACAAGTGCTGCAAGTTTTGCGTTGTTGTATACTAATTCTAAATTAGCAGTTAAACTCTTACCTTCACTTAAATCTTTAACTTTAGCTAATAAAAATGGTGTTGACTCTTTACCTAAAATATTGTTTTCATTTGCTTCTTTAACAGCATCACTAATAATCTTTTCAATCTTATCATAATCTAGACTATGTTCTTCTGGAATAGGATTTGTAATTAATACTCCACCACTTAGTCCAAGTGACCATTTAGCATCCATTAGTTTTGCAATATCTTTAGGAGTATCCATACGATATAAAACATCGAAATTACTTGCACTTGAATAAAATGCAGGAAGTTTATCGGTCTTATAACCTAAAACTTCAACCCCTTTAGTTTCTAAGTATTCTAAAGTTAAACCTAGATCTAAAATAGACTTAGCACCAGCACAAACAACTGCTACATTTAAATCAGCTAGTTCTTCTAAATCTCTTGAAATATCAAAAGTTGTTTCAGCACCACGGTGAACACCACCAATACCACCAGTAGCAAACACTTTAATTCCAGCAAGGTTTGCAGCAATCATTGTTGCTGAAACAGTTGTTGCTCCTAGTGTTTTAGTAGAAAGAGCATAACCTAAGTCTCTTTTTGAGACTTTAATGACATTTTTTTCAGAAGCAATTCTTTTAACTTCATCACTAGTTAAACCCACTTTAATAAAACCATCCATAATCGCAATAGTAGCTGGCACAGCACCATTTTCTCTTATTATAGCTTCAACTTTATTTGCCATATTCACATTATCAGGATAAGGCATACCATGTGAGATAATTGTTGACTCTAAAGCAACTACTGGCTTGTTGTTTTTTAGGGCATCTGATACTTCTTTACTTAATTTTATATATTTATTCATTTTCGATATCCTTTATTTTTTTGTTTAAATAACTAATATTTAATTTGTTACTAACTGTAAATTCACTTTCTAAACTAATTAAAGCAAGCGCACTTCCATAAACAAGTGGATCTAAATTATTTAGATTAGCATAAATAACACCTGAGAAAAATGCATCACCAGCACCAGAAGTACTAACTATATTTTTAGTAGGTTTAGAATAATGAACTACCTTCTTATTAGAAACAAGATATGAACCATTTGAACCATCAGTTATATAGATATTTTTAATTTCTGATGATTTGTAAAAATTTAAAACTTCATCCTTTTTTAAATTTTCTAAATCATACAAAGCAAGGGCTTCTTGATAGTTTACTTTTAAATGATTAATTTTTTCTAAATGAGGTTTTAATTTTAAAACTTTAAAAGTAGAAACACCATCTACATATATTTCTTTATCAAAAGTGTTAAAGATATATTCTAAAACACTATCATCTAAATTAGTATCTAATACAATTATATCAAACTCATTAATAAAATCTTTATTATCAGTTAAATAATTAACATCTAATTCTTTTAAAGAATCCATCGCAGCAACTGCAACCTCTAAATCATGAAAATGATTTAGTAATGCTAAGTAAGCAGGAGTAGATGATACTTCTTTATATCTTAATTTAAACTCACTAGTTTTTGATGTCTTTATAAATTCATTTCCAAACTGATCTCTACCAACTGCAGTTAAGAAGGTAACATCAACTTCTAGTTTACTTAAATTATCAGCAATATTTTTTGCTACTCCTCCAAATGAATAAGATAGGTTACCAGGATTAGAATCATGATATTTAATCTTATCATTAGTTTTAGCTAAAATATCAACATTTAAACCACCAATAACAAGTACTTTTTTCATATAGCCTCCTAACATAATTTCTTAATTTAATTATATCATGATAATAAAAAAATATTAAAATAAAAAAAGACGGCTTAACCATCTTATTTTAAAGTCAATTTTGTGTTGCATGACCTATTTTGATACAATTACGCACTCCTAATAGGATTTTACGCACCCCTAATTTATGGCTTAATATAGACCTTTTATTTTTAAAGAAATTTATAACAGTGTTTTCTTTGTGTCAAAATAGATTATTTCACTTAAATCAATACTGATTATCAAACCTGAATTTATTAGTTTTATTTATCTATAGATTGTTATATAAAGTGATTTAAGAAATTCTTTTTCAATTATTTCGATTTTACTAACGTACGAACTTTCAATTTTTCTCA
>DURF01000143.1 GCA_012837395.1 Acholeplasma sp.
CAACCTAAAATCATTCCCCAAAATGAGTTTTTCGTTCCCCATTTATTGTTTTTTTCATAAGTTTTCACTCTTTTTATGTTTGGGGAATGCGGTTGGTCACTTTTTCGACTTTCCCAAACTATATAACACTAAATAATGTTAATTTATTTCATATAGTTTTACTTTATTTATTTTAACATTTACATATAAAAATAACAAGAAATCAACAATTGAGATCTTGTTATTATAAGTTTGGTTTATTTAATGTTAAGGAAATTACTATTTAGCCTTTACTTCATCAATATATTTCTTTATTTCTCGGTAAACATTATATGGGTCTTTAATTCCTGAAAACTGAAAGGCTTGTATTCCTTGATTATTAGTGGGAATTGCTTGGCTACCAAATTTAATGGTTCCCGTATTTTTATTTACTAGTTTATCAATCAGATCAACTCTCACTTCGCTAGCTCCGATCATCTTCAAATCAAGTGATTTAAAGTCTACACCGATAATGCCTGTTCTAATTAACACTCTTTTATTTGTATAAGCGTACAATCTTTTATCAAACGCTAGTTCAGAAGTAACAAGTGTTATTATAACTCCTGCAAACATTAACAAAATGATAACTGTTATTAAATCTCCAAACATATCGAAAGGATCTCCCGTAAAGAGACTAATCATAAATGGAAAAGAAAGAAATAATATTATAAAAACAATACTAAAAACTCTAGTTAAATAAAACTTGAACTTTTCTGGTTTGTATTCACCTATAATATATTCATCACTGTCTAAAACATTTTTAAAACTACCCATCTTATATTACTCCTTATCATTTGTTAATTTTATTATATCATCGGAAAGATAAAATTGTTTGAATATCATGTTACTTTTCTTCGCAATTTGGTCATTAATCATTATTTTTAATTTATATGTTTATTCTTGTGATATTTTTGTTTTCATAAAATCATTTAATTGTTTTCTAATTTCATCAGTCGATTTTGTATCCATTAATGATGTTCTTAAGTTGCTTGCTCCTTCAATGTTTCTAATATAGATTTTAAAGAATCTAAATAACGGTTTTGATAACATTGGTTCTTCTTTAGTATATTTATCATAAAGGTCTAGATGATATTTAAATAACTCAATATGTTCTATTGCTGTTCTTTCTTTCATTTCTTTATCAAAAGCAAAAGGATTATGGAATACTCCTCTACCGATCATTATTCCATCAACATTATATTTTTCATATAATTCCATTCCCTTTTGATAATCATCAATGTCACCATTGATAGTTATTAAAGTTTTTGGAGCTAATTCATCTCTTAATTTCATTATTTCAGGAATTAGTTCATAGTGAGCCGGATACTTACTCATTTCTGTTTTAGTTCTAAGATGAATTGATAAGTTAGCTAAATCTTGTTTTAAAAGATGACTTATCCATTCTTTCCAATCTTTTATTTTACTATGAGCGAGTCTTGTTTTAACACTTACTGGAAGTCCACCTTTTTTTGCTGCTGCGATAATTTCTGCAGCAACCGCTGGCCTTAGTATTAAACCAGCGCCTCTGCCGTGTTTAAAAACTTTTGGAGCAGGACATCCCATATTTATATCTATACCATCAAAACCCATTTCTTTTAAGTCATAACTCATCTTTTCAAAGTTTTCTGGATTGTCTCCCCACAAATGAGCAACAATTGGTTTTTCATCACTATCAAACTTTAATCTTCCTCTTAATGAATTAATTCCTTCACTGTGAGCATAGCTATCACTATTAGTAAATTCAGTGAAGAAAACATCAGGTGTGCTTGCTTGTTTGATGACTTTTCTAAAGACTATATCTGTAACATCTTCCATTGGTGCTAAAACAAAAAATGGTTTTTTTAGTTTATTCCAAAAATTTGTTTTCATAGTTACCTCCTAAAGTTCATATTTTCAACTATATTATTATATAACAAAAGGCTAAATTATAAAAGCAATTACAATTTAGCCTTTTTGCAAATTTTTAAATTTCTTTAATTAAGTTAAATATTTGAACATTTTTATAAATTACTTCTTTCCCTACTTTTTCACTAATTAGAAACCCAGCTTCTTCTAATAGTTTTAAATGTCTAGTTGCTGTATTTCTACTAACTTTTAAACTATCTCTATAAAGTTCATTTTTAGTATATATATTTTTAAACAAATGTGTAACAAGTCCATCATTATAAATGTTAGGCAACTTATCTTTTATAAGTTTTGTTGTTAATTCAATTGATTTAGTTATTTCCTTTATTATACTTATAGTTAAATTTGCAGTAGTTTCAATACCCTTTAATAAATATAAAATAAACTCACCAATATTTTTTATGTCCATGTTAGTTCTTTGAAATAATTTGTAATACTGTTCCCTATTATCATTAATGTATTTACTTAAATATAAAATAGGTTTGTTTATTTTATCTTTAAGTATTAGGTAAAGAATATTAATAATTCTTCCTGTTCTACCATTTCCATCATAAAATGGATGAATTGATTCAAATTGGTAATGAATAATTGCCATGTTAATTAAAGGATCATTATCATTATCTTCATTTATATATTTTTCTAAGTTGTTTAAATAACCAATTATTTCTTCATGAGATTGTGGTGGCATATGAACTACTTCATTTGTTAAATCATTTTTTATAACTGTACCAGGTAGTTTTCTAACACCTGTTTTAAAACCTGTTAATACATAATGAATATCTATTATCATATTAGTAGTTAAATATCCATTTTGATCGATTAGTTCTTGTCCCATGTAAATTGCATTTTTATATCTTAGAACCTCTTTAGAAGAAACACTTTTTAGTTCATCAGCGACAATATCTTTATATAGTTCATCATATGTAGTTATAATGTTTTCGATAGCTGAAGAATCTTTAGACTCTCTAAGTGTCATAATGCTTAATACAATATCTGGATTAGGTAACATTTCTAATAATCCATTTAATTTGCCAAGAGCATAGTTTGATTTATTTAACTGTTCTAAAATTTCTTTAGTTTTTAAATTTACATTGTATGGCAATTTTTTCATAATCGCACCTCTTTTTCTAAATACGACTTTATTATACTATTAAAAACTGTGCACGTCAAGATAACGTGCACAGTTTTATCGTTTTATTGGTCACGTTAAGGTTTAATGACCCATGACTTCTTTAATTTCTCCGGTTGATATACTATATAAATACATCTTTATTTCTTTATCAAATACTTTACTTATATATTCTTTATAAGTATTAAGTTGTTTTAAATAGTTATCATTACTTAAATCTCTTAATTTATAGTCAATAATATGGACTTCATCTTCATGGATTGCTAGTAGGTCAATAACGCCAGTTATACTTTCATTATCTTTCTCATAAGTAAATTCATATTCAGTAATAATCTCTGCATTAGATAAACTTTTATTATTAAATTTTGTATTTAATAATTTATTAACAAGACTGTTATCTAGATTTTGATATTCAAAGTCTAGATGAAGTTTTGTCCCAGATTTAATATTATTAAATGTTTTGTTGTCAATAAGTTCAATTAAATCCGATGATGCCTTTAAAGTTTTTATTTCTTTTAATTTAAGTTTAAAGTCTCTTTCTTCTAAGTAATCAATTCTTTCATCATAATATTTATTATTAGCTTTAATATATAAATAATAATCGCTTGTTTTTAAATAATCGCTATGTTTATATATATTTTCGTTTTTTATATAATTAGTAAAATCATTATAATATAAATAATCAGTAAAACTATTTAGTTCAATATAATCATCTTTAGGTGCTGTAACTAAGTATAAGGCTTTTTCTGCTCTTGTTAGTGCTACATATAAAAGTCTTAATTCTTCTTTTAAATTATCTTCTAGAACAAGACTAGTTCTAAATGATTTTATATAATCATTTAAAGCAAGAAACTCACGGCTTTGATAATCATCTTTTAAATTAAAGTTAAAGAGTGCTCTGTTAGTAAAGTTAAACTTTTTTACTATTCCTTTATTAAAACCTTTATTTAATCCTGCAACAAAAAGTGTATTATATTCAAGTCCTTTTGATTGATGAATGTTTGTTACTTTAACACTGTTTTCATCTTTATCTTCTAATACACTTACATTTAACTTTATTTCATCATCATATGCTAGATCATAAATATAATCAACAAAATCTAGACTGTTAATAGATAAGTCTGAAAGAGTACTTGCTGTTTTGTATAAATATTCGATTTGATAGTTTTTTTCTTTGGCTTTTTTTGTAATACTTATCTTTTGATAAACATCAAAAGATTTAATTAAAAAATCAATTATTTCAAAGTTTGATTTGGTTATAATTACTTTTTTTAGTTCTCTTAATTTACTATATATCTCATTATCTATTTTAAGAGCTTTAACTTTTGGATCATTTATATCTAATAAACTATTAAATATTTTAAAATCATCATATTCAAATAGTTCACTTCTAATAACAGAAAAGTATAAAAATCTTTTCTCATTAATTAATGCTTTATCATTAATATCAATAATAGAGGCTAATTTTAAAACGTTAGCTACCAGTTTTAAAAGATAGGTTTGTTTTAACTCTTGATCAACTTGGATTTGGATTGGAATATTTAAATAGTTAAAAACATCAGCATATATTTTGAAGTTGCTTTTGTTTCTAGCAAGAATCGCAACATCACTATATTTTCGGATTTTATTATTATTTAATAATTCATTTATTTTATTACCAATTACAAAAGCTTCTTCAACTGCATCATTTTTAACTTTTGATTCGTCACTTTTATACATTTCGATTAAAAAAACATCAGCTGATTGATCATTATTATAGCTTTGATTCCCACTATCCATAATATGACCATCTTTGTAATTTATATCATATTTTTCTTCATCATTTAAAATGTTTTTAAACGTTTTATTAACAAAATCAATTACTTTGGAACTACTACGATAATTAGTATCAAGTGAGATTACATCAACTGTTTTTTGTTTGTTTAAAAATGTATCTGGCCTTGCATTTCTAAATTTATAAATACTTTGTTTAATATCGCCAACGTATAGAACTCTAATGTCTTCATTATTTTCTATTAACATTTCTAAAAAATCTGATTGAATTTTAGAAGTATCTTGATATTCATCAACAAAAACATATTTAAATTTTTCTTTTTGTCTATTTAAAATTCTTTCGTTTTCACGTAAAATTTGATTTAAGAAGTTTGCGATATCGTTAAATTCAAATTTATTGGTTTGTTGTTTAAATTCAAATAGCTTATTCTCATAGCGAATAAGAAGTTCAATAATATTTTTTACATATTTGACTTCTTCTTTAAAGTATTCATCTAGGTCATTTATTTTTGGCATAACTTTAATTAATTCGTTTACCGGTTTTATTATCTTATCCACTTCTTTTCTAACTTCTTTAGAAAGATTTAAATCTTTCCATTTAAATCTTGGCAAATTAAAATCAACAAACGATTGAGTTTCACCATTTAAATACGAAAAGTATAATTTAACACTTTCCATATACTCATTATTTCCTATTATAAATTCCTCACTAATATTAGACAGTTCATCATAAAACTTATCATAATTAAATATATTAGATTTCACTATTAAATCTTTTGCGTTTAATTCTTTTAGTGGGGCTATTTCTGTTAAATTGTTATA
>DURF01000144.1 GCA_012837395.1 Acholeplasma sp.
AATTTTTCTTTACCTATATTATTAAACGTCTTAGAAAAAGATTTATTTGTAGAAACTTTAGAACATTTAATAATTGGAAATGGATATTTAATGGAACAAGTAATTTTATCTATTAAAATTACTAATGTGACAAATGAAGAAAAAGTAATAAAAAACTTATTGTTATTATCTAATTTAGGAGTTAAATTGTCGATAGAACTTCCAAATTTAAATCAAGAAAATTATTCATTCATTCAAAAATATAATATAAATCGATTAGAAATTGATGATAACTTAATGAATGATAGTCAAATATCTGAGCTATTATACTTTGCAAAAGTTAATAATTTAGAAATTATTTATAAAACAAACGAGAAAGAACAAGACATGAGCGAATTAAATGTTACACATTTAACAGTAAAAAACATTGAATTAAAAATAACTAATAATAAAAAGAAGCGAGGTCGTAAATAATGGAATATTTTCAAGAATGGTTTATAGAGTTTTTTAAAACATTTTTTACTGACCTTTGGAATATAATAAGAGGATTTTTTGTTGGTCTTTACAATCTTACAATTGGCTATCCAATTAAATACTTTAAAATGTTAGTGGAACAATCAGAATTATTTAACATTATTGATTGGATATTAAGTATTGTATTTATAGTTGTTTTTCTATTTTTGATTATATTAATATATTTAGTTATTATTCAATTAGTAAGAAGATACTTACGTTTTAGTAAAATTGAGTATGATAAAATGACACTTCTTAATCAAATGAATTTACTTGAAAGAAAAGTAAGAGAAGGTAATATTGTAAATATTCAAACACCAAAAGTTAATACCCCAAGCAATAAAAGAGATACCACAAGAGTTAAAGGTAATAGATTTACGAAATTAAATTTAATCGATGAAAAATATAAATATACTAAACTTCCGACCTTAATGACAGATAAAGACCGTCTAAGTTTAAGTGAATTAGTAACACATTTTAGAAATTATGCAGCTTATCATCATCAACTATATTATAACGAACAAGTAGCGGCAACTTTCTTTGCTGGACTAGCCACATCTAAAATTTTAATTTTAGAAGGTATAAGTGGAACCGGAAAAACTAGTCTTCCATATGTATTTGGTAAATTTATTAATAATGATGCAAGTATTATTTCTGTCCAACCTTCATGGCGTGATCGTTATGAAATGATGGGTTATTTTAATGAATTTACTAAAAAGTTTAATGAAACAGAATTCTTATCTAGTGTCTATGAAGCAACTTTTAGAACTGATATAAATATTGTAGTTTTAGATGAAATGAACTTAGCGAGAGTTGAATATTACTTTGCTGACTTTTTATCATTATTAGAATTACCTAATAGTGATGAGTGGCAATTAGAAGTAGTTTCTGAACAACAAATAGGAGATCCAGTTAATTTAAAAGAAGGAAAAATTAAAATTCCTGAAAATATTTGGTTTGTTGGAACAGCAAATAATGACGATTCAACATTTGCAATAACTGACAAAGTATATGATAGAGCATCATCTATTTCAATGAATGAAAAAGCTGTTCCTTTTGAAGGAATTGATTTACCAAAGGTAAATATAAGTTATGAATACTTAAATGATTTATTTGAAAAAGCATTAAACTCTTATGAAATATCAAAAAGCAATATGAATGCAATAACAAAGTTAGATGATCATATTTCAAAAACATTTCAAATTACTTTCGGTAATAGAATTATGCGTCAACTAGAAACGTTTGTTCCTGTTTATGTTGCGTGTGGTAGAAGTGAAGTTGAAGGAATTGACTATATCATCGCAAGAAAAATAATTAGAAAATTTGAAACACTAAACTTGCCATTTTTAAAGAAAGAATTAGAAGAGTTAGTTGTGATGTTTGATAATCTATTTGGAAAAGATAAATTAAAAGAATCTAAAACAATGATTCTTAAATTTATCAATCAAGTATAGGATGATTAGATGAGTAAAAAATATGATGCTAAACTCTTTCAGGAAAGAGCGTTAAGAGAATCTGTGAAAAATGCTGAAGAACTAGATTTTCCAGGTATTTTTCTTGATGCTCTTAACGATGGAGTAACAAAAAGAAATCAAGTTTTACAAATTGAATACAAAAGGTTTGATGATAATTGGTTAAATAACTTAGAAACATTTTTTCCTAGTTTATTACAAATAACAAAAGACTTAAAAAGTGCTTTAAAATATGAAGAAGAAATACTACCTATTGAAAAAACTAGAAGAACTAATCCAGAATCAATTCGCCATTTATTAAGAAATACAAGATATATTAGAGATGTTGGTGAAGATGGTGAAGTTATTCCAGAAAAGGTTTTAAACACTTTATCTGAAATTGAATATGGAATATATGAAAACCGCTTTATAATGACACTAGTTGATAGACTTTATAATTACTTACTACAAAGAATTGAAATAATTCGAGAAAACATAATAGGTAGTAAAGAAATGCATTTTGATTATAATAATGAATTTAAATTAGATTCAACAAATTATGAAATTAAATTAAATATTAAGTCAAATGAAGAAATAGATATTAAAGATATTGACGTTCATAACTACCGTATATATGAAATGGTAAATGATGCATTTAAGATAGTTTCAAGAATTTATCATGGTCCATTTATGCAAGTAATGAAGAAATATCAAAAAGTTAAACCACCAATTTTGAAAACGCAAATAATATTAAAAAATCCTGATTTTAGAAATGCCTATTTATTGTGGTTATATTTAGATAGATTAAATGCTTTAGAATATACTTTAGAAAGAAAAATAAAAAAAGTTGATTTCAATCAAGGATATATTGAACAAATTGATCGTAGTTTATTAATGATTTTTTCAACTGTCTTTACAAACAGTGACATTAACATTAATGATAAAAATGTCAAAACTGAAAATATTAAACCGATTGATAAAGAAGAAGACTATGTTAATAATGTCTCGATTGCACCAGTTCCATATGTCTTAGAACCTAATCTTGCAACTGAATATCACTTAAAGAAGGCCAAACAATTTATTAATAAACAATATAAAGAAATCGAAAGAGATAGTAATACTAAACAACAAAGTCTAAAACAAGTCTTACTTGATCAATATTCTATTGCTAATCAAGTATTTAATTTTTACTTTGAATCAGACCAAGATGACGATGTTTTTGATAAACTAATTAATTATGTTAATCCTGTTAGAAGATATGATGAAGCGTTAAATAAATATTTAGTCGCAAAAACTCAAAGTGAAGTAACTGAAAAACTATTTACTGATGCTTTATCACTAGAAGCTAAATGGATAAAAGAAACAGAAACTCTTCACAAAGAAGCACTTAATTATTTGATTGAAAAAGAAACAAAAGAAAATGATAAAATCATCAATCGTATAAAAAATGAAGCCTTAAGAGAAACAAAAGCATATGATAAAACATTAAAGACAGCAACTAAAAAATCTCTTCAAGATCAAAGAAAACGTAATCGAAAAAGTATTAATGATTTAAAAGAGAAACACAAAGAATTATTAAAACTCTTTAGAGAAAAAGAAAAGGCTAGAGTTGCTAAGCAACGTGAAAAGATTAAAGAAAAGAAAAAACGTGATCGTATGAAACTCCGTGAAAAACAATTAAAAGAAAAACAAAGAGAATTAGAAAAATTAAGAAAAAAACGCGATCAAGATAAAGAAGCCTTAAGAGCAAGACTTGCAAAACAAAAAGAAGATATAAAAAAACGCAACAATAAAAAGTTAGAAGAATATAAAAACAAATAAACGAAAATAAACAACGGTTTTTTATCGTTGTTTATTTTTTTGGTTATATATATTATTATGTATAATAAAAACACATAATATGTTAAAATAACTATATAAAGTAGGTGTTTCAAATGTTAAAAATCTCTATTAATAAAATTGCTGAAGATCTAGACAATATATTGGATGGCTTTATTAAATTTTTTAATGTTAAAACTTATGAAATTATTGAAATAAACAATGATGATCTTAGTTTAGTCGAAACTGATTATAATTTGTCTGATTATGCCGATTGTCTTCAAAAAGAAATTTTACTTGCAGAAGATGTTTTATATAGCGATTACTATATAACATTACCGACTAGTTATGATATTAATGAATATAAAATCATGCAAAAATTTACCAGCTTATTACCAGATTTTTTAGTAGATGTTTTTCAATCTGCAATTAGAAGAAAAGGTGCATTTAGAAATTTTAAACAACTACTCTACAAGCATCATTTAGAAGAAAAATGGTATAGATTTAAAAAAGATGAACTAAAGAAAATAGCAATCAATTGGTGTATTATCAACAACATCAACTACACTATAGAAGAGGAATAATGAAATGAAAAAAAGAAATGAATTTATAAATAGAGAACAAAAAGAATTAGTCTATGATGTTTATTACCTAACGGGATTAGCCGACAAAGAATATGACCGAATAACTAAACGACAAATGCTAGATGTAATATATAAAAATATTATACTTGATCATGAGTGGTTTGAAGGATATTTGACAAGTGATGAACTTCAAACACTTATTGATTTTGCAAACGATAAAGAATTTACTTCAAAAAATGATGAATTTAATCTTTTAATACTTAAAGAAAAATATTTAGTTTATTACGATGATGAATTAAGGAAGTTTGTAATTCCAGATGATATTTTCAATCATATAAAAGGTTTGAAAGTAACTGATGAACACTCAAAGAGAGATGAATTTTATTATTTCATTAAGGGGTTATTATTTACAAGAGGAGAAATTAAAGTTGATGAAGCCGAAAAAATATATAACAAATTAAATCCCCAGAAATTTCTACTTAGCTTTGAACAACGTTTAGAAGAGTGTATAAGTATAATGACCTCAATTAATTATGACTTATTTTTAATAAGTAATGTTTTATCTATAAATTATTCTCTTGATGTAATACTCCACAATTATAAACCTAAAACAAAATATACATACGATGATTATTTAACAATTGGTAAATACGGAGTTAATAGAAACAATAGTATATTAAACGAAGCATTTAATGCTATAAGTAATAAATCAAGTGAAAAGGAAGCTGCTATATATTTTTCAACTCTTACAATGTATATTCAGCTTGAAGATGAAGAAGAAATTATTGATTCCACATTATATTATAGAAGTAGATTAGAAAGAAGTATGAACTCTTTTGAAGAAGCAGACAAGCTTTACAATAGTTCAGTTGTTGAAATACCATTATGGAAGTACAAGGGTGACCCTTTTTCAGTAATAGATTATGAAGAAATTGAACAAATGTTTGTAAAAGAAAGAAGAGAATATCTAAAAGAACGGGATAAATATAACGAAATACTAATTCGCAAGAAAGCAATCTTACCATATGAAGAGCAACAAATATTTTATATGTTAATACATATGTTAATGTTTGATGTAAATAAAAAATACAAGTTCAAAAAAGAAAACAATTTATATGAATTCATAGATGATTTAACTCAAGATGAATTCATTAAAATTAAAGATTTAATTTTTAAAGACAAGACAATAATTGAAAATTTTCAAGTTAAACAAAAAGAAAACATAACTCCACAAATGAATAATTATATTACGGGATTTAAACATTCAGTTTCTGGAGTGTTTTTGGCGATAGAATATGAAGATTCAAAATTAGTTTTATATGATAATAAAACAAAGTTAAGATATGTTGTTTCTGGCATAGTTTCTGAAATTAAAGAAAATATACCTAGTGATATTCTTCCGACATTTATTGAAACAAGAATTATTCCACTAAATGATCGCTTTATTTATGACATAATTATGAAACGGTCTCAACTTTCGTTTGGCAAAGGCGCAAAAAATGTAATATTAAAAGAAGCGTCGGAAGTTAAAAAAATATCAAATATAAAACAACTGTTTAAAGAGCATGAAAAAGCTAGTAAAGTAAATTAAGGATTTGATATAAGTGTTTTACTTAAACTTATTTAAAAGAATAAACAATAATAAAGCCTTTTTAGTTGTACCAAGTGCAATTAAAAAGGCTATTATCAAAATTAAAACTAATTATGAAATGTCATTAAAAAAAATCTTTTCATTTAAAGTAGTCACAACTACAGAGTTAGTTGAACTTCTTTCTTTTAGTGTTGATAATGAAATATATTTAAATAATTTAGAAAAACAACAAACACCAGTTTCAATTACTAAAGAGTTAATTAAGTTTTCTAAGTATAATTTTAATAATAAGAATAAGGAACTATCAGATTTTATTAATAATAACTCTAAATTCATAAACGTTAATAATTCATTTACTAATAAGGTATCAACATATAAGTTTTATATAATCGGGCCAACACACTTAATTGATCCATTTGTTAGTCATTACAATTTAAACATTGAAATAATTAATCCTTTTAATAATGAAAGTATTAATTCTCAAATATTTAAAAAATTTAATAATAAGGAAGATGAAATTTTTTATATAATGGAAGAAATCTCTAAGCTCTTAAATCAAAATATTGATCCAAATAATATCTTTATTGCTAATTACGAAGATAAAGATTATACAACCTTTAATAAACTGGCAAGTTTTTATAATATACCTATTATATACAATAATAATACACCATTAGTAAGCATACCTTATATTAAAAACTTCTATTAGTTGTTCTTTATTAGTTAATAAATTAATTATATCTTCATACTCGAAACTTAGTAGTTTATTAATATAAGGTATGTTTACTAATGGTGTATTATTATTGTATATAATAGGTATATTATAAA
>DURF01000145.1 GCA_012837395.1 Acholeplasma sp.
TAACATAAAACTCCTCTGTTACTTCAACTTTTTGATAGATTGCAGTATCGCCATCCATTTCTTTATACTTTGATATTTGGTGGGTAATACTTACAGTTTCATAATCATTTTTATCATTTGAACCCTCTAAGTTACAAGCTGTTAATGTAAATAATAGCATGGTTGTAATTATTAATAATTTTATCTTTTTCATATGACTTCTTCTCCGTTTATAGTTATTTTTCCATCACCTAATATATTGTGATATACACAAACCTTTTTACCTCCAATACCTGCAATACAAAAATCATGATCAAATACATTGTCTAAAATATCTTTTTCAATAACTTCATTAGTATTTCCTTCAGTAATTATTTCTCCATCCTTCATTGCTACTATATGGTCACAAAATGCGGCTGCTATATTAATATCATGCATTACAATTACAATCGTTTTATTAAAATCCTTTACTAAGTTTTCAAGTGTTGTCATCATTTCAACTGCATGACGCATATCAAGGTTGTTAAGTGGTTCATCTAAAAAGATATATTTAGTATCTTGTGCTAAAACCATCGCGATATATGCTCTTTGTTTTTGTCCACCAGATAATTCATCGATATATTCATCTCTTATATTGTCTAGTTTTAAATATTTGATTGCTTCATCAACTTTTATTTTATCTTCTTTAGTAAGTCTACCATTTGAATGAGGAAATCTACCAAATTCAACTAATTCTTCTACTGTTAATTTTAAATTAATATTATTATTTTGTCTTAAAACAGCAATTCTTTTAGCAAGTTCTTTTGATTTGATATTCCTAACATCTAAACCATCAAGGGTTACACTACCTTGAAGTGGTTCAAGTAATCTTGATATCACACTTAAAAGTGTTGATTTACCCGCACCATTTGGTCCAATTAAACCGGTAATCATTTGATCTTGAATTTTTAAATTTATGTCAAATAAAACTTGTTTTTTACCATATGCTTGTGAAACATTTTTTATTTCAATCATTTAATATTCTCCTTTACTAAAATATAAATTAAATATAGTCCGCCAATTAAATTAACTACTACTGTCACTGGCGTTTTAATAGCAAGTAACTCTAAGATAACTTGTCCACCTAAAATGATTGTAATTGCGATTAGACTTGATGTTATCATTAATGTTTTGTGTTTATTTGTTTTAAATAACTCTTTTGCACTATTGACAACAATTAATCCTAAAAATGATAATGGGCCAACAAGAGCTGTAGCTACTGCCATTGATATTGTTATGTATAAAATACTTAAATTAGATTTTTTATTATAATTAACTCCTAAGTTAATAGCGTGATCTTCACCAAGCGCAATAACATCATAATATTTATGTTCTAAACTAAATAAGATTAACATTATAATAAAAATTGGAATACTAATTAATACTAAATTACTATTTATTGCGTTTATATTTACAGTAGTTAAAGAAACTACTTGTTGAAATTCATCAGGATTCATAAAGACTTGAATGAAGTTTGTAATACTACTTGCTAGTGAAGTTATAACTAAACCTAATAAAAGTAGTAAAACAATATTATTTTTATTTTTTCTTATAA
>DURF01000146.1 GCA_012837395.1 Acholeplasma sp.
ATATCATATATTTATATGTTAAAATAATCATATTAACATATAAAAAAACTAAGCATTACACTTAGTTTTTGAATTTTATAATTTTATTATAATTATTGTTTTAATTTTTCAATCACTTGTACTAAGTCACCAATTGTTTTAATTGTCATAGCTTCTTCGTCGCTGATTTCAATGTCAAACTCTTCTTCAATTCCCATAATTAATTCGATTGCATCAATTGAGTCTGCGCCTAAATCTTCAGCTATTTTAGATTCTAAAGTAATGTTTTCAGCAGGAATATTCATTTCCTCTTCGATTAATACTTTAATTTTGTCTAAAACCATTTTTCTCCCTCCTTCAAATGAACTATATAACATTTTATGCTATTTTATTTGTTTTGTCAACTATAAAGTAGTTTTAAATTCAAACTATTTTGAAAAATATAAAAAACGAGGTAAATTTTATGAAAAAAACTGATTTTTTAATGAAATATAAATTCGCTCACCGTGGATTACATAATGATATAATTCCAGAAAATTCAATTAAATCATTTGAAAATGCTATTAAAAACGGGTATGCAATTGAACTTGATATAAGAGTTACTAAAGACAATAAGTGGGTTGTTTTTCATGATAAAAATTTAAAACGAATGACTAAAGAAGATATAAAATTATTTGATTTAAATTATGATGATTTAAAGTATTACTTACTTGGGAATAGTTTGGAAACTATTCCATCTTTAGTTGATGTTTTAAATTTAGTTAATGGTAAGGTGCCTTTGTTAATTGAAATTAAACCTATTAAAAATAGAAATAAACATTTAAAAAACTTAGTTAACATCTTAGATAATTATCAAGGTAACTATGCTTTATTTAGTTTTTCTCCATTTATTATTAAATGGCTTAGGAAAAATCGTCCTAGCTATATTAGAGGACAAATTAGTTCGTTTTTTGAAGATAATAAATTGCCAAAGTTTTTAAAATACGTTTATAAGTCAATGTTTTTTAATAGGTTTACTAAGCCAGACTTTATTTCTTATAATATCAATAATATTCCAAATAAATATATTGAAAAGGCTAGAATAGAGGGCTTAATTCTTTTTGGTTATACTGCTAGAACTATAGATGAATATCATAATGCTTTAAAGTATTTGGATAATGTTGTTTTTGAAAATTTTAAATTTTAAAAATAAAAAAAGTCCAAAATGGACTTTAATCATTATAATTTTGTTTTCTAATTGATCCATCAAGTTTATGAATTACTACTGATGATCCTGCTTTATCAGCTAAATCTTCAGCATAATCAATCGCTTCTTTTTGTGTTTTAAAGTATTTAATAGTTTTCTTTGAGCCTTGTTTGCGGACACGCCATTCTTTAAAACGCGGCGACTTACTATCTTTGTTTTGTGAAACATGATATTTTGCTGCTTTTTCTTTGTCGGCCTCAACTTTTTCGGTTTCCTTTTTAACCGGTTTTTCTTCAACCTTTGGTTTATCTTCTACTTTAGGTGCTGGTTTAGTTTCGGTTGGTTTTGGTTGTGGTTTGACTGGCTCTTCTCTTTTAACCTCTTTAACTTCTGCTGCTTTCGCTTCTTGGGCTTTTTGTTCGGCTTTTAATTGCTTCTTAGCGGCTCTTTTAGCACGCCACCTTTTAAATAATCCCATAAAATAAACACCTCCACTTATATTCTATTTCTATTATATATGATATTTTTATAAATATCAAAATATATTATTTAGAAAGTAGTTTAGATGCGCCTTTATCAAGGTATATTTCAACATTTTCATGTGCTTGTAAGATTGATGCTGGTACATCAGTTGTAATTGGTCCTTCAATTGTATTTTTGATTGCTTCTGCTTTGGAATCTCCAGTTGCAACTAAAATTATTTTTTTAGCTTTTAAAATACTACCTATTCCCATTGTAATAGCTGTTGTTGGAACTTCATCCATATTATCAAAAAATCTAACATTTGCATCTCTAGTTTCTTGAGCAAGCTCAACAATAATTGTATTACTATCAAACTTTGATCCTGGCTCATTAAATCCTATATGTGCATTAGTTCCTATTCCAAGCAATTGAATATCAATTTGATTTTTTTCTAGTAATTTATCATATCTAAATGCTTCCATCGCTAAGTCTTTTACACTACCTGAAGGAATATTTGTATTTTCTAAATTAATATCAATATGATTAAAGAAAATATTGTTCATAAATGTCCGGTAACTTTGTTCATGACCTTCAGGTAGTCCAATATATTCATCTAAGTTAAATGTTTTTACATCTTTATATGATGTTTTGTTTTCTTTATGATCTTTAATTAATTCTTCATATAGGGGTACTGGTGTACTACCAGTAGCTAGTCCTAAATTAATTTTAGGATTATTTTTAATTGCTTTACTATATTTATTTGCTAAGTCTTTAAATAAATCTTCTTTTGTGTCATAAATAAATACTTTCATTAATTCTTTCCTCTTTCATATAAAACTTTTCCACCAACAATTGTCATCACTACTTGGAATTTGTCATCTAAGACTGTTAAATCAGCATCATAGCCCTCTTTAATCAATCCTTTAGTCTTTAGTCCTAAATTACGTGCAGGATTAGTTGAGGCCATATAAACAGCATCAACGATTGTTGTTGCAGCAAAATCCATTACGTTTTTTACCGCATCATTCATTTTTAAAATACTACCAGCAAGACTGCCATCTGCTAGTCTTGCTTCATTGTTTTTAACAAATACTTCTTGGCCACCTAATTCTGATTTACCGTCTGGTAGGTATTTAGCACGCATACTGTCAGTAATTAAAATCATATTGTCTCGCCCTTTGTTTTTA
>DURF01000147.1 GCA_012837395.1 Acholeplasma sp.
ATTAAATATAATAAGAAAAAGTAAACCCGAATTTGAAGTAGGGCATAGAGGTTTGAGCACGCCTAATAGGACTTATTTAAGTTAGCTTAGATAAGTTATCTATTAAAGAAACTAGCTAAAGCTAGTTAAAGGGAAAATTTATTTTCCTGTTTGTTCTTTGCTATTTATAAAACTTATATAAGTTATCATTAATTGCTTTATCGCTATTTCTTTTAAAATTACTAATTAAATCTTTAAGTTTTTTAAACTCTTCTAACCTTTCATCTTCAACTTGATTGTTAAAAGGATATATATTACCATTTCTAATATTTCCGATAAATTCATCCGTAATAACATTTAAAGACTTATTATCAAGTGCATAAGCTGGTTCACTACTCATACCATGTGTTCCGTAGATAAAATCATTTTGATTAATTGGTAAATTAAACAAATTGATAATTGTTCGGTATAAGTCAATTTGGTCTCTAACTAAGTTTTGTTCACCTTTTAACATACCTTCATATAATGTTAATTCTTTCCCATCAATTTCTTTAGTTACTAAATTACTACCTGGCACATATATAAACGCAATTGTTTGAAGGAGTTTTTGTCTTATTTCCAAGTTATTTAATTCATTATTATAAATATAATTAACATCATCAAACTGAATTGATGAACCATGGTCACCATAAAAGATATAAGCAGTCTTTTTATGGTTATATAAATTGTTAACATCAAACTCGTAATCATCCCCATATCCATTAACATCTTCAATAAACATTTGCATTAATTCATTGTAGTATTTTAAGTAATTAAAATACTTTAGAGTCAAAATATCAACTGTTTCGATTAACTCCTCATCATACATATCAGTTTCCTTTGGTTCTGGATAAAACGGATCATAATAAAACGGAGTATGTGGTAACATTGTTAGTAAATAGTTCATATATTTATCATTGGTATCACTCATATAGTTATTTAAAAACTCAATTGTAAACCTATCACTAGTCCAAACACCAACTTCATGTTCATAAAGTTCTGCTACTTCTTCATTAGTAAGACCTACTTCTTCTAACATTACTTCTTGGCTGTAAAACTTTTTAAAACCAAATAATTCTGGATGAATTATTTCTCGATTATAAAACTTTCCACTATTTCCATGAAATGAATTAGTTTGATAATCCTTATCATTAAATAGTTTTGGTAGTGTTTGAAAAATATATTTATTATCATCAGGCATTTGATTATAATCCCAAGCAAGCGTTGATGTTCCGTTAGCGTATAACCCTGTTAAAACGGCCAGTTCAGCATCAAAGCTATTGCCAAGTCCCACTGTTGTATAAAAGTTGTTAAAGACGTAGGATTCGTCTAAAATCGCTTTTAAATTATATAAGTGTTTGCTGGTCTCAGCAAACTCTAATAAGAAATAATTAAATGTTTCTAAATGAACTAAAACTAAATTATAATCTTCTAATAATCCTTTAGTTGTTTCTTTATTATAATTATCAATTAAACTACCATAGATATTATTAATATCACTTAATTTTAAATCAAAGTTATATCTTTTATGATCAATATCATTAGTATAGCTTTCTTTATTACGGTTTTCTTTTTCTAACTCTTTTAATATATCACTAATATCATATTCTTTAACATCATAATCAAAACCAATCGCATCCAACAATAAGAAGTTATATAACCCTAAGTTTTGAGTTGAATAGGTTGCTTTTGCGGATTCAACGACATTTATATCATTTATTGTTGTACTAAAGAGTGTTATATTAATAAACAACAATAAAATAAAACTTAAAGCATGTGTAAGTAATCTTTTAATGTTAAAAGAAATTTCTATATCTTTTCTGGCAATTCTTCTATTAAAATATATACCCATTAATAATAAAACAATAAAAGGAATAAAGATTATTATTCGGTAATATATCACTATTTCTCTTAGTGCTTCAAAAAAGATTGTTAATCCAAAATTACCAGCTGGATTTTGAAAGATTTGAAATGCTCTAAAAGTAAAGGATGTTCCATAAAACCGATTAAAGATATGGATAGCAAACAGTATCCCATTTAATATAAATGAAGTAATAATTAATACTCTTACTCTTCTTTTAACTTTTTTAGTCGCAAGATGAACAATAAAGAGTGTTAACAATAAAAAACTAACATTACCAATAAATGAATTTATTATTCCAACTAAAGTATAATCAAAGGTAATAATATAGCGGTTTAGTGATTCAGTTGTTACTATATAGGTCGCAAGTGCATTTAGTAATATAAAAAGGCTTGCGAATAAATAGTATTTTTTGTTAATCTTTATATTATCCATTTTACGACTCCTTTACATCCTATGTTATATATTATATACTTTTTATTTTATAATTGGAAGATTTTCATAATAAATGTTTAGGATTAAAAGAAAACAAGAGAATAATTGCTACTGCAATAATCTCTTGCTATGTTTTATAAAATATTTAATTCATCAGCAATTTCTAAAAAGATGTTATTAACGGTTAAATAATTGATTTCGCTCTCATCAAAAACTTTAATTAAAATACTATCTAACTCTTTAAACACATTATCTGGAATTGTTTCTTGTTTTGCGATGTACTTTATTATTTTCTTATCAAATTCTAGAAGTTCTTTAAGACTAGTATTATCAGTTGATATACTATTTAACACTTCTGCTTGAAAGTCATGTGTATTTAATAAAAGATTAATATCTTTGGCAAACTTATTTGCTAAATCAAAATCATCATTATAATAATTTTTTAATATTTCTTTTAGTTCTAATAGTTGATTAGCTAAATAGAAATAGCCCGTTTGAAAGATTTGATCTTCTTCTAGAGAATAATTATCATCTTCAACTAATTGTAAATACAAATAATCAATTACATCAAAAACATGTTTGAAACGGTAATATAAATCATTACCTTTTTCTTTTAACAATGATAAAAAATCACTGTTTTCTAATTGCCAACTCGCATATTCATTATAAATTGTTTCATCTATTCGCATAATGCATTCTCCTTTGCATAATACGAATAATTGTTAAGCTTTATTTGCTGAACCAAATAATGCAACTTTTTCACGTACTACGCGTTTCATTCCTTCAACACCAGGAGCTAATAATTTTCTTGGGTCGAAGCCTTTTCCTTGTAAGTCTTTGCCTGCTTCAATATATTTTCTTGTTTCAGCAGCAAATGCTAATTGTAATTCTGTATTAACATTAATTTTTGAAACTCCAAGTTTAATTGATTTTGCAATCATATCACCAGGAATTCCTGTTCCACCATGTAATACTAATGGAATTTGGTTAGTAACTTTTTGAATTTCTGCTAAAACTTCAAAATCTAGTCCAGCCCAGTTTTCTGGATATTTACCATGAATGTTACCAATTCCTGCCGCAAACATATCTACACCGGTTGCTGCAATTGCGCGACTTTCTTCAATGTCTGCAATTTCACCTGTTCCAATAACACCATCTTCTTCACCACCAATTGAACCAACTTCTGCTTCAACTGATACACCTTTTGCATGACATGCTGCAACTACTTCTTTAGTTTTTTCTAAGTTTTCTTCAAATGGGAAGTGTGATCCATCAAACATAATTGATGTAAATCCTGCATCTAATGCTTTAAATGCTCCTTCGTATGAACCATGATCTAAGTGAACTGCAACTGGTACTGTAATACCTAAATCATCGATTAAGTTACTTACAATGCCCATAACTGTTCTATAACCACCCATATATTTAGCTGCACCCTCTGATACACCTAAAATAACCGGTGAGTTTAATTCTTGAACTGTTTCTAAAACAGCTTTTGTCCATTCTAAATTGTTAATATTAATTTGTGCTACTGCATAGCCTTCTTTTCTAGCTTTAAGTAACATTTCTCTTGCTGATACTAATGCCATAATTATATTCCTCCTTAATTAATTTCCACTATATATTATAACGCAAATACGCTATTATATCAATTGTTTAATCTTATTTCTCTATAATTGTACTTCTAACAAAACTACTAAATAATGGGTGTGGTTTAAGTGGTCTTGATAAATATTCTGGATGATACTGAACACTTATAAACCAAGGGTGGTCTTTTAATTCCACTGCCGCAAGTAAATCATTATGATAAGATGTTAATATTAAATTATTGTCTTGTTCAAATAGTTCTTGATATTTTAAATTAAAACGATAATTATTTCTAAAACGTTCGTTTATATTATTTGAATTATAAATCTTACTTAATTTTGAATCTTTATTAATTTTAATTTCTTTGCTACCTAGATAAGATTTTTCACTTTCAATATAAATAGGATTTTTAGTATGTTTATCAATTTCTGTTGAATTAGCATCACTAATGTTTAAAACATTTCTAGCATATTCAATTAAAGTAAGTTGCATGCCATAACAAATTCCAAGCATTGGAACTTTGTTCTCGCGTGCATACTTTATCGCAAGCATTTTACCATTAGTAGCCTCAGCTCCAAAGCCTCCTGGAACAATTATTCCATCAGCATCTTTTAGTTTAACTAAAACATTTTCCTCATTTAAATCTTTTGTATCTACCCAAATGTTTTTAATTTTAACATTATTTTTATAACCGGCA
>DURF01000014.1 GCA_012837395.1 Acholeplasma sp.
AATAATAAAGAACTAGACTGGCATTTATTAGTTGAATATGAAGCACACCGGAAAGCTGCACGTTTCTTTAGAGACTTGGCGCGCGTATATAATTACCATCCCGCATTATTTGAACTTGATCATGATCCAAAAGGATTTAAATGGTTAATTTTAGACCATTATGATAGTAGTGTGTTTTCATATGCTAGATTTAGCAAAAATGAAACACTTGTGATAATATTAAATATGACGCCAAATTACTATGAATCCTATGAAATAGGAGTGCCTTTAAAAGGATATTACGAAGAAATATTTAATAGTGATAAAGGTGTATATGGTGGAAGTGACCAATATAATGGTCTTCCTCTTAAGACTGTTAACGAACCGCGCAATAACGAAGAACAACACATTAAAGTAAAAGTAGGTTCATTAGCAGCAATAATATTAAAATATAAGAAAGACTTGAAGTGAAATGCAAATATTTATTGATGATTATAATTTAGTTAGAATTGAAAGCAGCGCATATATATATGATGTTAACTTATTAGGAGAAAAACTTAATTTCGTTGAAATTAAAGGTGATTTTCAATATTTTAAAACTAAGGATGTTATACCACTACACATCGCTGATAAAATATATATAAACCATAAAGAATATAATTTACAAATCGGCCTTGTAACAATTAAAGAAGACTTTAATAAACGCTATCAATATGATGGCGTTTTAGGTGTGATTTATACAAAAAAACATACAACTTTTAAAGTATTTAGTCCGGTTGCTAAAGAGATGTTTGTAGTTATTGATGATATAAAACATCAAATGGAATATGAAAATCCAATATGGAAAATAAAACTAGAAGGTGACTTCTTAGATAAGAAGTATTATTATTTAGTAAGAATTAATAATACTTTTGAAAGAGTTATAGATCCATACGCAAAAGCCGGAACTGATCAATACTCAGTAGTAATAAATGTTAGAAATACTAACAAACAAACATCAGACTTCCTACCATTTAAAAACCACGAAGAAGCAATCATTTACGAAGCTCATATAAGAGATTTAACATATAACTTAACCGTTTTAGAAAAAAAGAATTACTTAGGATTAATTAATCCTTCAAAAGAATTAAAAAAACCGGTTTTAAACTACATCAAAGACTTAGGAATGACACATATCCAACTTCTTCCTATTCAGGATTTCTATGAAGTAGATATTAATGATAAAGACAAACAATATAATTGGGGCTATAACCCAAAACAATACTTTACTTTATCTAGTTGGTATAGTAGTAAACCAAATGACCATTATGAAAAAATTAATGAATTTAAAAAAGTTGTTGATTACGCTCATAGTATTAACTTAGGAGTAAATATTGATGTTGTATATAATCATGTTTATGAAAGAGGACTCTTTCCTTATGATAAATTAGTACCAGGCTATTTTTATCGTCACGATAAAAATTATCAGCCGACTAATTCATCATTTGTTGGTAATGACGTAGAAACAACTAACTATATGGTTAGAAAATTAATAATTGATAGTTTAGTTTATTTAACTAAAACCTTTAAAATTGATGGTTACCGTTTTGATTTAATGGGGTTAATGGATATTGAGACAATGCTCAAAATAGAAAAAGAGTTAAAAAAGATTAATCCAAGAATTATGTTATATGGTGAAGGTTGGAATATGGATAATTCCTTAGAACCGAAACTTAGAAGTAATATGAATAATAATAAACTATTTAAATCATATGCGCACTTTAACGATCAATACAGAAACATTATGCGTGGTGAACAATATAACAAAAATGAACGTGGTTATTTAAGTGGCAATAATAAACATATTAAAAGAGTTCCTGATTTATTAAAGGGTAGTAAAAATATGTTTAAAACAATTAAACAAACAATTAATTATGTTGAATGTCATGATAATCACACACTAAATGATCAAATGATACTTGCTGGTGTAGATAAAAAAGACTTAAGAATCTATCAAGACTTCGCTAATCATGTGATCGCGATTTCAAAGGGGATTGCTTTTTATCATGCAGGTCAAGAGTTATATCGTGAAAAAGATTTAATTAATGATGGTTATAACAAACCTGATAGTATTAATAGTATTAAATGGAAAATACCTAATAGTATTACTAAATTTAAAGAAATCATTAAAATTCGCAAACAATATT
>DURF01000148.1 GCA_012837395.1 Acholeplasma sp.
TGAAAGTATTGATATAAGACTTGAAGCACTAGCAAGCGAATTAGAAGCAAGAGCGAAAAGATATCAAGAGCTTCTAGCATCATATGACTTTTAATTTTGAAAGGAAAATAAAATGAATAAACCTTTAAAAGTATTACTTCATGTAAGTAATGAAGAACAAATATCTAGAATGCAAGGTAATATAGTTAATCTATTAAAAGAAGATCCTACAATTGATATTAAGATTGTAATTAATGGTAATGCAGTTACTAACTTTACAAAAGATAACAATATCACCTTAAATGATAATGCAACCCACTATTTATGTAATAACAGTTTAAATGCTAATAACATTAACATAAATAACTTAACTAAAAATGCAAATGTTACACCAAGTGGTGTATATAAAATTGCCCTACTTCAAGAAGAAGGATATTTATATATTAAAGTTTAAAACAGTAATAACAACTAACAAAAACTGAACATTATCTTGTTCAGTTTCTTTTAAAAGCAATTTAGTTGAAAAGTGAACTAATTTTAAATATACTTAAATAGAAATCAAAATTAATGAGGAGATAACTATGAAAGTAATAGATTATGTAAACGGTAAATCCATTATTGGTAATGATACTAAATTGGGATTAGTCCATTTAAAAGTTAAAAATTTAAAAGATCAAGTGAGATTTTATAATCTTGCTTTAAAGATGACAATTATTGAGCAAAATGATGATTTTGCTATCTTAGGTGATAATAACAATAAACCATTATTACATTTAAGAAAAGTAGATGATTTAAAAAGATATGAAAGAACAAGTGGAATGTATCATTTTGCGCTTCTTTATCCAAATGAAGTTGAATTTGCAAAAGCTGTAGGTTGGTTAATGTCTATCCAGTATCCAAACGCACCAACTGATCATGGATTTTCTAAAACAACCTATCTTAAAGACTTAGAAGGTAATGATATTGAACTATATATTAGAACTATAGACCGTGCTAAATATATCATTGAAGATGGCAAGCATATGGTTAAATATAATGATGGAAGAGTTACAGATGGAAGAGATGCTCTAGATTTAAAAGAATTATTTAGCACTTTATCTAAAGAAGATAAACTAGATTCACCAATTACAAAGATGGAAATCGGTCATATTCATTTATATGGTTATAACTTAGATAATATGCAAAAGTTTTATACTAATATAATTGGTTATGCAGAAGGTATCTATATGCCATATTTCCAAATGAGTGATGTTGGTTTAAACAAGGAAGAAAATCATGTTATCGCCTTTAACGCTTGGAAACAAACAAACACCCCTGCACCAATTGATGCAGTGGGCTTAGACTTTTATACATTAACATTTAATAATGAAAAGTCTTATAACGAATTATTAGAAAGACTAGAAAAGAACAAGATAGAAATAATTGAAGAAAACAATGAAAAGTTTATTTTTGATCCATCAGAAATAAAAATTAAGTTAGAATTAAAAACTATATAAAAGAAGGTGATTTAATTGGATTTTAATAGCGTTGAAAAAATATATTTAAAATTATTACAAACTCAAAATCTACTTAATAACAACTTATCAATATTAGCTAAAGAGTATGGCTTTAATAATACTGAGTTAATGATTTACCTTGATATTAAAACTCATCCTAAAACTGATTTAAATGCGCTTTGTAATAGATTAGGACTTAAAAAGAGTGCTGCATCTAAAGCATTAGATAAATTAATTAAAGAAAACCATATTACAAGAACTACTAATCCAAGTGATCAAAGAAAGATTGCTTTAACGCATATAGAATTTGAAAACAAAGATTTATGTAAAGAAACAGTTTTAAGTAATACATTCAACGGAGCAGCAATAAGTGAATGTGATTTAGGTAAAATAAATAGTGCATTAGATGATACAATAAAGATACTAACTAACGAAATATAAAATATTTAATAAGGAATAATAAAATGCATATAAAAACAATAGAAAATTACAAACCAAAAAATAATCAAGAAAAAGCAGATAAATTAGCAATGTTATCATTTGCTAAAAATAACAGTGATTCATTATTAAGAACTAACTTAATTGCTCATTTTACAAATTCAGCAATTATTACAAACAAAACAAAAACTAAAGTTTTGTTTGCATATCACTTAATATATAAATCCTGGGGTTGGGTTGGTGGCCATAACGATGGTAATCCTAACTTCTTAGAAGTTGTCTTAAAAGAAGCAACCGAAGAAACAGGAATAAAAGAAGTAAAACCACTTCTTAAAGAGCCTGTATCTCTTGATAATATATTAGTTTCTAATCATATTAAAAATGGTAATTATGTAGGGGACCATATTCATATGAACTTAACATATTTATTAGTTGCTGATGAGACTGAAGAACTAATAATAAAACCAGATGAAAATAGTGGAGTTAGATGGTTTGATATAGATGATGTTTTAAATTATGTAACTGAAGAGCGCATGATTTACATATATAAAAAAGTATTTGATATTTTAAAAAAATTATAATTAACAAAACTAAACCTCTAAATAAATGATATACTTTATTTAGAGGTGGTTTTTAATGTTTAAAGAAAAAAATGTTTTAAAAGCGAAAGTTAAAGGCTTAAAAAATGAAGCATGTATCAACAAACTAAACGCAGCTATCCTAAAAGTTCCTACTACAATAAGCACTAAAATTAATAGAAGAACTGGAAAGACTATAATATTTGTTGAAAACAGTAAAACAATTGATTTAAGTTTAATTTATGATGCAATTAATAATGCAGGATATCGTTGTGTGAAAATAAGAAATTATTAAGGAATGTTTAAATGAAAATTAATTTAAGCCTAAAAAAATATATTGAAGATAATATTCTTCCAATCTATCAAAAACTTGATTTAGCACATAGTGGTAATCATGTTTTTGATGTCATAAATAAATCATTAAGTATTGCTAAAGATTATGATGTAAATTTAGACATGATTTATACGATAGCTGCTTTTCATGATGTCGGGCTAATCAAAGACCGAAAGACACATCATATCATTGGTGGAAAGATGTTAGCAGAAGATGAATTTATTCAAAGTATATTTACAAAAGCAGAAATTAAAATTATGCAAGAAGCGGTAGAAGACCATAGAGCCAGTAATAAAACTGCGCCTAGATCAATTTATGGTAAAATCGTAGGTGAAGCAGATCGTGCTGAAAACATGGATAAAATAATAGAACGTTGTTTGCTCTTTCAAATGAAATCCGATGAAGATACTTTTGATGAAATATATCCAAGTGTTTATGATCATATTGTAACTAAATATGGTGAAAATGGCTATTTAAATGTTTGGCTTAAAACAGTTTATGTTGAAAAGATGCTAAGTGACATTAGAGAGTTGCTAAAAGATCCAATTAAGTTTAAAAAATATTCTAAAAATGTATTTGAAAGAATAAAAGTTTAAGTAATTTCATCCATATTAGAAAGCAGGATTAAAATGAGTAGAATTAAAGAATTTAAGGAATTGGAAAAAACTTTAAAGAAGAAGTTTATAAATATGAAAGAAAACGAAGTAATTTTAAGAGATGCAGATTTTGAAAATAGTAAATTAACCAAATCTGGTTATCTTAGTTTAAAACTACAATCAGATTATATTTCAACAAATGAAGATATTGAAATAAAGATTCCTAAAGCGTATAGCCAAGGATTTAAAGAACAACTAGAATATGTTGCGACTAAGGAGTTAATTAGAATAAAAGTTGATATGAAATATGTTAATATATCAGCTCTTATTTTCTTTTTAGTAGGAGTTGCTTTACTTTTTTTACCGACATTAATTCAATTCTTTAAAA
>DURF01000149.1 GCA_012837395.1 Acholeplasma sp.
ATATTACCAATTTAATTAGAAAAGTTAACAAAGAGATGAATAAAACCGTAATTACGATTACTCATGATTTAGCACTTGCAAATAAAAGTAATCATATCTTTGTCTTAAAAGATGGTGAGTTAATTTTAGAAGGTAGTCCAAAGGAAGTGTTTAAAGAAGAAGAGTTATTAAAATCATCACATCTTGAAATTCCGTTAACTTTAAGCGTTTATAACGAAATTTCAAAAGATAAAGATGTTGATAAAAAGTTAGTGGAGGCATTATGGGAATTCAATTTAAATCAGTAAGTCATGAATACTTTAGTTTTTCTAATAATGACGAAGCGATAAAAGATATTAATTTAACTATTGAAAAAGAAGGCGAGTTTGTCGCTATTTTAGGTCATACTGGTGCTGGTAAATCAACCCTTGTTCAACATATGAATGCACTAATTTATCCAACATCTGGTGAACTAACTGTTTTTGGAACAAATCTTCCTCCTAAAAAACGCGAAAAAGTAAATCATTTACGCCAAAAAGTAGGACTTGTTTTTCAGTTTCCAGAATATCAATTATTTGAAAACACAATAATAGAAGATATAAGCTTTGGTCCTAAAAACTTTAAAGTAACAAAAGACCATGCTTTAGAAAATGCTAAAAAAGCAGCAGCACTAGTTGGACTAGGTGAAGATATGTATAACAAATCACCATTTCAAATAAGTGGAGGCCAAATGAGAAGGGTTGCTGTTGCAGGTGTGCTTGCGATGGATCCTAGCATTTTAGTTTTAGATGAACCAACTAGAGGACTAGATCCTAAAGGCCGTGATGAAACGATGGAAATTTTTAAAAGAATTAATGAAGAAGAAAATAAATCAATTGTTTTAATTACACATGATATGGATATAGTTAGTAAATATGCTAAAAGAATAGTTGTATTAAAAGAAGGAAGAATTGTTTTTGATGGTTGTAAAGAAGATTTGTATGTCCATCCAGATTTTCATTTATTTAATTTAGATTATCCAACCCCTTTAAAAATTTTAAAATATTTAAATGAAAAACTAAATATTCCTTTTGTACCACGATATACAAAAGAAGACTTAATTACCTATTTAAAGGGGGTTAAGTTATGAATAATAAAATAAATATTGGACAATATATTCCAACTAACTCATTTTTGCATCGACTAGACCCAAGATTTAAAATATTAGCATTAGTATTTTTATTAGTATCTTTATTTATTATTCCAATTTCAACTGAAATTTATAGTTTAGTAATGCTTGGATCAATGTTAGTTATTTCAATTGTTTTAAATTTGCTAGCTAAGATACCAATTAAGAGATTACTCTTAGGTTTAAGACCGTTAATGTTTTTACTAACATTAACATTTATTATCCAACTCTTTACAATTAATACAGGAAAACCAATCTTTAATAATCCCCTTGATATGAGATTATCTTTACTTAGTGTTGGAGCAATAATAGTTATTCTTGTTTTATATAATGTATTTAAAAGAGGATTACCGTTTAGAATGATATTTTTCTTCTTAACCGTCTTTTTAGTCTTTTATTTACAATATGTTTTAAAGTCTGATCTTTTAGTAATTTATCGTTATAATTTTAATCCAACATATGATGGTGTAATAAGAGGATTATTCTTATTTGTTAGAATTATGATTACTGTACTTTTAACATCACTTTTAACATTTACAACAATGACAACCGATTTAAACTTTGGATTTGAGACTTTGCTTGCGCCGTTAAAACTAATTAAAGTGCCGGTTGCAGTTTTTGCGATGATGTTATCACTTATTTTAAGATATATTCCAACCTTATTATTTGAATCAGAAAAAATAATGAAAGCACAAGCATCAAGAGGACTTGATTTTAAAGAAAGTAAGTTAAGAGAAAAAATAACGCAAATCATTGCGTTATTAATTCCAATCTTCTTAATATCAATTACAAGAGCTGAAGAACTAAGTGATGCGATGGAAGCACGTGGATATATTCTAGGTGCTAAAAGAACAAGAATAGATGAGTTTAAAATTAAAACATCTGATATTTTCTCATTAGTCTTTAGTGTTTTAGTAATTACTACTATTATTACATTAAGGGTTATATTATAATGGAAGTAGTAAGATATTTATTTGAAGTAAGTTATGATGGATCTAGTTATTCAGGTTTTCAACGTCAAATAAACGCAAACAGCATTCAATCTGAAATTGAAAAAGCATTAAAAAACATGACAAGACAAGAACTAACAATCCATTCAGCAGGAAGAACTGATAAAGGTGTACACGCGCTTGCACAAACTTTTCATGCTGACTTACCTTTTGAAATTGAAAATATTGATATATTTATTAAAGGTATTAATAAAAGATTACCAAGTGATATTATTATAAATAAAATAAAAAAAGTAGATGCTAAGTTTCATGCTAGACATAATGCTAAATACCGAATTTATCAATATGTTATATCTAAAAAACCTAGTAATATATATAACCAAAGATTTGAAGTGTATATAGAAAACTTTGATATCGAACTAGCAAAACTTGCCGCACTTAAATTTATTGGTGTGAAAGATTTTGCTGGTTTTTCAAAAAAGAATATCGAAAAAGATACAATTAGAAGTATAAAAAGTATTGATATTAAAGAAACTAAAACCCATTATATTTTTACATTTAAAGGTGTTAGTTTTTTAAGATATATGATTAGATCAATAATGGGAACTATTATTGAAGTTGCCACAAATAAAAAAAATATAAGTATTATTGATGAAATATTTGAAACAAACAACCGGAAATTAGCAGGTGAAACTGCTGATGCTAAGGCACTTTTTTTCAAAAAAGTAATTTATTAAAAGGGAGATGAAGTAAGTGTTTATAACATTTGAAGGTGGCGAAGGAACAGGTAAATCTACTTTAATTGAAATAATTAAGCAAAGATTAATAGATAAAGGCTATGAAATAGTTTTAACTAGAGAACCAGGTGGAAAAGGTTCAAAGTTTGCTGAAAACATTAGGGATTTAGTTTTAGACCCTAAATATAAAAACGTTAATGCTCATACAGAGGCACTACTTTATGCTGCATCACGTGCACAACATTTAGATGAAGTAATTCTTCCTGCACTAAAACAAAAGAAAATTGTTTTATGTGACAGATATTTAGATAGTTCACTTGCTTATCAAGCATTTGCTAGAGACTTAGGATTAGATTACGTTTTAAATATTAATAGATATGCATTAGATAAACTACCAAATTTAACATTTTATATTGACTTAGATCCAAAAGTTGGACTAGGTAGAATTAAAGATAGAAGTAAAAATGACCGACTTGATCAAGAAAAATTATCATTTCATGAAAAGGTAAGAAAAGGCTATTTAGAATTAGTAGATAAATACCAATCAAGAATAGTTGTAATTGATGGTAATAAATCAATTTCTGAAATTGCTGTTGAAATGATTGAAGAAATTAATAAAAGATTATGAACGCATTAAAGATATTTGAAAATGCTAAGAAAAATAATCGCATGTCTCATCTATATTTATTAACAGGTAAAGTCGGTGTTAATAAAATGGATTTAGTTTATGATGTTTGTCATTTAATTTTAAAAGATTATGACAAACGTGAAAACTTAATAGAACTTATTAAAAATAACAATCATACTCAAATACATTATATTAAACCTGATGGCAATGTTATAAAAAAAGACCAAATATTAAACTTACAACAAACATTTAGTAAAACATCATTAGTTGATGCCCCAAGAATTTATATAATTGAAGATGTTGATTTAATCTCAACATCAGCTGCTAACTCACTCTTAAAGTTTATGGAAGAGCCAGAAAATGCCCTTATTTACGGACTTTTAACAACATCTAACCAATCTAGTGTCCTTCCAACAATAACGTCTAGAGCACAAATTATTAGAGTTTTAGCAAAAGCAGAAAATGTTGTTTATAACACTTTAATTGAAAATGAAGAATTAGATTCTTACTTAGTTAAATCAATTAGTTTAATTACTAATGATTTAACTGAAGGAGAGCAGTTAGTTAATGATGAAAACTTAAAATTAGTAATTGAGTTTATATTAAATTATTTTAGTAATTATAAAACATTTTCAATAATTGATTTAAATTATATTAATAATATTATTGTTGATCGAAAACTTTATCATATCTTAATTGAATTATTATTAATAAATTACGAACAACTATTAAAACATAGTTTAGGTGAAGAAGTTTTTATTGATGAAATAATTAATGATGATACAAAAAAGTTAGAACTTAAATATTTATTAAAAAATATTGATTTATTAAAAGCAGAATTAATTAAACAAAGTTCTTATATTAACATTAATTTATCGCTTGATAATTTAATGTTAAAACTAAAAAAAGAGGTGTAAGCATGCAAATAGCATTAGTGCAATTTGAAAAAGCAGGCAAAAGATATTTTTTTGAATTAAATAACAATGACATAAATGTAGATGATATTGTTGTAGTTGAAACTGTGCTTGGTTTAGAGATAGGTAAAGTAGTGCAGTTAAAAGAAGAAAAAGATATTAAAGTCTTAAAAGCTTTAAAACCAATTATAAGAAAAGCAAGTGTTGAAGATTTAAATCAAATGAAACAAAATGATGAAGATGCTCTAGAAGCGTTATTTAAAACGGATGAATTAATTAACGAACTAAAGTTAGATATGAAAGCATTAAAATCAGAATTTACACTAGATCGCTCAAGACTAATTATTTATTTTAAAGCAGAAAACAGAGTTGACTTTAGAGAGTTAGTAAGAGAGTTATCAGTAATTTATCATACAAGAATTGAACTGCGTCAAATTGGACCAAGAGATGTTGCTAAAATGGTTGGTGGACTTGGACCTTGTGGTAGAGTACTTTGTTGTCATACATTTATTGGTGAATTTGAGCCAGTCACAATTACTATGGCTAAAAACCAAGAGTTAAGTTTAAATCCTGCTAATATATCTGGAATATGTGGTAGACTACTTTGTTGTTTAAAATATGAAGATAGCGTTTATGAAGAAATGAAAGAATTAATGCCAGATTTATTTGAAATTGTTCACACTAAAAAAGGGTTAGGCAAAGTTATTGATATTAATTTTATTAAAAGCCAAGTAAAAATTGAATACAAAAATGAAGAGTTTAGTAATGAGTGGTTAGATTATAAAACTCTAGATAATAGATAATTATGGAACAAGTAAGTTTTAAAAACAATAAAAAAACGCTATATTTAGTATCTACACCAATTGGTAATTTAGAAGATATTACATATCGAGCAATAAACACATTAAATAGTGTTAGCATAGTGTTTGCTGAAGATACAAGAACATCTAGTATCTTATTTAAACACTACAACATAAATACTAAAATGATTTCATATCATGAACATGAAAAATATGACAAAATTGATTTAGTATTAAATTATTTAAAAAATGGTGAAGATGTTGCTTTAATAAGTGATGCAGGTACACCTGGAATTAGTGATCCAGGCTTTGAACTAGTTTTAAAAGTAATTGAACAAGGATTTAATGTAGTAAGTATCCCTGGTGCAACCGCAAGTATTACAGCGCTGACTTCTTCAGGACTTTTAATGCAACCACATTTGTTTGTTGGTTTTTTACCAAGAAAAACTAATGAAATAAAATTTGAGTTAAATAAATATATTAACCTAAAAGCAACCCTAATTATTTATGAATCACCATTTAGAGTTAAAAATACTTTAAAGTTGTTACATGAAGTCTATGGTAATAGAAGAGTTGTTCTTGCAAGAGAACTAACAAAACTCTTTGAAACCATTACAAGAACAACCCTTCTTGAATCACTTGATTTAGAAATTAATACTAAAGGTGAATATGTTATTCTAGTTGAAGGTTACATAGAAGAAGAGATTAAACTTTCAATTGAAGAGTTATATGAGAAGTATGATAATGAGGGTTATAAAGAAAAAGTTATTTTTGAAAAGATTGCAAAAGATTTAAATATTAGTAAGAAAGATGTTTATCAAAAGATAAAGATTGATAATAAGTGATATTAAGGGCTCTAGGTTGACTAGAGTCTTTTTGTATTAAACCAATTAAACAAAAAGGCGAAAAATAATCGACTCAAAATGCGATGATAAAAAAGAATTTGAATTAAGATAATTTTATACTATTATAAAATATATGAGAACATAGTAATTAATGATAATTGTCTCTATAACTATATAACAAAAGGGACAAGGGTGGAGGGAATATGAAGTATAACAAACAAGAAAAGACTTAGGATAAACTAGATATTATTGCTTATGAAAAAGCAATTAAAGAATATGAAAAAATCCTAAATCATATCACTTGAAGAAGTAGAAACAATTTTAGGAATTAAATAAAATTTATAAATAAACGATTAATCTTGCAATAAGTGTACTTATTTGATATAATAAATATGAACTTAATAAGTGATGAAAAAGAATGTTATTAAATGATTATTTAAAGAGAGTTTACGGCGGGTGTAAGTAAATAATAACTTTAATAATAATGGCTTTGGAGCTTTTTAATCGATATGTAGATTAAAACGTATGCTTGCGTTAAAAGTAGAGAGTGCCAGTTATACTGGAAATTAAGGTGGTACCGCGGGTTTATATTCGTCCTTTTAGTTTTTTTAAGGGCGTTTTTTTTATGGAAGGGTGTATTAATTATGAGTAAAAAGAATTTTTATATTTCAACTGCAATTGCATATAGTTCAGCAATTCCTCATTTAGGAAATGTGTATGAAACTATTTTAGCTGATGCGATTGCAAGATTTAAAAGGCTAGATGGTTATAATGTTTATTTTCAAACAGGAACCGATGAACATGGTCAAAAGATTGAACAAAGAGCGAGAGACAATGAAATTAGTCCTTTAGTCTATGTTGACCAAATTACCAATGAAATTATTAGAATATATAATAGAGTTAATATTAGTTATGATAAATTTGTAAGAACAACAGATGAATTTCATATTAAAGCAGTTCAAAATATAATTGATAGACTTTATGAAAAAGGCGATATTTATTTAGGTGAATATGAAGGTTGGTATTCAATTGCTGATGAAGCCTTCATTAGTGAAGATGATATTGTTGATGGCAAAGGTCCAAGTGGTGATGAAGCAATCTGGATGAAAGAAGAAGTTTATTTCTTTAAATTATCAAAATATCAAGATAGACTTATTAAACATATTAATGAAAATGAAGAATTCATTATGCCTAAATCAAGAAAGAATGAAATGCTACAAAACTTCTTAAGTGATAAATTACCTGATTTATCAATCTCAAGAACTTCATTTAAATGGGGAATTCCATTTAAATTCAATGAAGACCATGTTACATATGTATGGATGGATGCCCTAAGTAATTATATAACTGGTCTTGGTTTTGATGGGTATAATAAAGATACTGAAATGATGAATAAGTTTTGGCCAGCTAATATTCATTTAATTGGTAAAGATATTTTAAGATTTCATACAATCTATTGGCCAATTTTATTAATGGCACTTGATATTGAATTACCAAAAACTATTTTTGGTCATCCTTGGTTATTGTTTGATCGTTCTAAAATGAGTAAATCAACTAATAATGTTGTTTATGTTGATGAGTTATTAAAACATTTTCCAGTTGATGTCGTTAGATATTATTTATTACATGAAGTACCTTATGCTCAAGACGGTAATTATACCCATGAATTATTAATTGAAAGAAATAATACTGATTTAACTAATACAATTGGTAATTTAGTTAATAGAACGGCAGGAATGATTAATAAATATAATGATGGGGTTGTAAGAAAAGTATTACTAGATAATGAGCCATTTGAGTATAGCTTAAAAGATAAAGCGCTAGAAATGCTACCAAACATGCAAAAGCACATGGAAACATATCATGTTTCAAGTGCTTTAGAAGAAGTGTTAATTTTATCTAGAGCAGCTAATAAATATATTGACTTAGCTAAACCTTGGGAATTAAATAAAGATGAAAGTAAGAAAGATGTTTTAGATCATGTTTTATATAGTTTATTAGAGACTATTAGATATGTTGCTGTTGGGTTATTACCATTTTTACCTGAAACAGCAGAAAAAATATTTAAGATGTTAAAAATAGAAGATTATACTTTTGAAAGTTTAAAAGAATTTGGATTATTTAAAGAACAAACTTTAGGTGATATTGAAGTGTTGTTTGAAAGATATGATTCAAATAAGAAGATTGAAGAAATTGTAGGAAATATTAATGAATAAAATAAGAAGTTTTATGAAAACACCTAAATATCGTGAAAATATATTACCAGAGATTAAAAGATCTTTTGCAGTAATCTTTTTCACGTTATTATATGGTATTGGAGTTAGCTGGTTTATAGAACAATCAGCTGTGCCGATGTATACTGGGGGTATACCAGGACTTGCTCAGGTGTTTCGTGATATTTTTGTTAAAGGAAATATAATTGAAGAAGCATCAGGGGATATATTTATGTCAGCATTTATTTTTGTTGTAAATATTCCTATATTATTACTAGGTTGGTTTGGAGTTTCAAAAAGGTTTACTATTTATAGTATGATATCAGTTATTATTCAATCACTTGTTATTGGATTTTTTCCAACCATTGACTTTGGTTTAAATGAACCAACTCATGCACTACTTGCAGCATTCTTAGGTGGATTATTAATTGGAGTTGGAATTGGTGGCGCATTAAAATATGGAACATCAACTGGTGGATTTGATATTGTTGCTCAATATTTCTCATTTAAAAAAGGAATATCGGTAGGTCATATTTCAATGGTGTTAAATATCGCTATTGCAGCACTTGGTGCATTTATTACTGGTGGAGAGGTAGTAAATGGGGTTGCAATTGGTGCAGGATTAATTTTCTCATATACTATTTTAAGAACAATTGTTACAACACTAGCAACCGATATGGTTCATACTGCTTATAATTATTTAGAAATCCAAATTATAACAGAAAACCCAAGAGAGTTAATTGATAATATCTTACATAAAATGGGACGTGGTGTAACGTTATCTAAAGTAGAGGGAGCATATTCAACTCATGAAAAAACAATGATTATGGTTGTAATATCAAGTTATGAGTTACAAAACATTGTTGATTTAATTAAAGAAGTAGATGACAAAGCGTTTGTTATTGCTAAACCTGTAAGTAGAATTATTGGAAACTTTAAACGTAAACGAATTGCATAAAACAGTAAAACTCGTATTTGAATTTGCGAGTTTTATTTTTAAAT
>DURF01000150.1 GCA_012837395.1 Acholeplasma sp.
CCGGTACGTTTTTTAATAATTTCCTCAGCAATTGATTTAGGTGTCGGTTCATATCTATCGAAGATCATACCTGACGTTGCTCTACCTTGAGTGTTTGATCTTAATGCTGTTGCATAACCAAACATTTCTGATAATGGAACATCAGCTGTAATAGCAACTGCATTTCCACGTGATTCTTGATCTTTTAGTCTTCCTCTTCTGGCTGTTAAGTCACCAATTACGTTACCTACATAATCATTTGGTGTAATAACTTCAACTGCCATAATAGGTTCTAAAATAGTTGGAGCTGCTTTTGTTTTAGTTTCTTTTAAAGCCATTGAAGCTGCGATTTTAAATGCCATTTCTGATGAGTCAACCTCATGGTATGATCCATCATAAAGTGTTGCTTTAATATCGATTGCTTCATAACCTGCAACAATTCCTTGTTGAAGTGCTTCTTCAATACCTTTTTGAACAGCTGGAATATATTCTCTTGGAACAACTCCTCCAACAATTTTGTCAACAAATTCAAATCCTTTACCTGGATTTGGTTCGAATTTAATATGAACATGTCCGTATTGTCCACGTCCACCTGATTGTCTAACGAATTTACCTTCAATATCTGCTTCTTTAGTAATTGTTTCACGGTATGATACTTGAGGCTCAGCAACGTTAGCTTCAACTTTAAATTCACGTTTTAATCTATCAACAATAATATCTAAGTGTAACTCACCCATACCTGCATTGATAGTTTGACCGGTTTCTTCATCTGTATATGCTCTAAAGGTTGGGTCTTCTTCTGCAAGTCTTCCAAGTGCAACACTCATTCTGTCTTGGTCTTGTTTTGTTTTAGGCTCAATCGCAACATTAATTACTGGTTCTGGGAAATTCATTGATTCTAATACTAAATCATCTTTTTCTTGAACTAATGAGTCACCTGTACCTGTATCTTTCAATCCTACAACTGCTGCAATATCACCTGTAAATACTTCATCAATTTCTTCACGGTGGTTCGCATGCATTAATAGAATACGACCAAATCTTTCTCTTTTATCTTTATTTGAGTTTGTTACATATGAACCAGTTTTTAATGTTCCTGAATAAACTCTAAAGAATGTTAAACGTCCCACATATGGGTCTGTCATAACTTTAAAAGCAAGTGCTGAGAATTTTTCATCATCAGATGTTAATCTAACAACTTCTTCACCTTTACTATTTATTCCAGTTACTGGTGGAATGTCAAGTGGTGATGGTAAGTAGTCGATTGCTGCATCTAAGACTAATTTAACACCTTTATTTTTAAATGCTGTTCCACATAATACTGGGAAAAATTCAACACTTAAAGTTGCTTTTCTAATTGCTGTTTTGATTTGTTCAATTGAAATTTCTTCACCTTCTAAATAGGCTAACATAATTTCTTCATCAAAATCTGCAATAGTTTCAATTAATTCATTTCTTTTTTCTTTTGCTATTTCTAATAAATGTGATGGAATAGCAATTTCTTTGTAATCTTCTGTTGGATTACCATCAAATTCGTAAGCTTTCATTTCAACTAAGTCAATCATTCCAACAAAATCAGCTTCTGCGCCAATTGGCCATTGGATTGGTGCTGCTTTAGCACCTAAACGATTGTGAATAGTTTTAATCGCATTTGCAAAATCTGCACCAATTTTGTCCATTTTATTGATGAAAACAATTCTTGGTACTTTATATTCTGTTGCTTGACGCCAAACTGTTTCAGTTTGTGGTTCAACACCTGCTTGAGCATCTAAAACGGTAACTGCACCGTCTAAAACTCTTAAAGATCTTGAAACTTCAACTGTAAAGTCGACGTGGCCTGGAGTATCAATAACATTAAAGCGGTAATCTTTCCAGTAAGCTGTTGTAGCTGCCGAAGTGATAGTAATGCCTCGTTCTTGCTCTTGTTCCATCCAGTCCATTTGAGCTGCTCCATCATGCGTTTCTCCAACTTTGTGAATTCTACCTGTGTGGAATAAAATTCTTTCGGTTGTCGTTGTTTTACCCGCATCAATATGAGCCATAATACCTATATTACGGACTTTATCTAACGTTATACTACGTGGCATAATTCATCTTTCCTTTCAATTACCAACGATAATGTGCAAATGCTTTATTAGCTTCTGCCATTCTGTGGACATCTTCACGTTTTTTAACTGCTGCACCTACACCTTGTGATGCATCAATTATTTCTTTTGATAGTTTTTCTACCATTGTTTTTTCATTACGTAATCTTGAGTATTGAATTAACCATCTTAGTCCTAATGTTTGACGACGCTCTGGTCTAACCTCCATTGGAACTTGATAGTTTTGACCTCCAATACGGCGTGATCTTGTTTCTAATACTGGCATAATGTTATTAATTGCTTCGTTAAATACTTCAATTGGTTCACGACCAGTTTCAGCTTTAACGCGGTTAAATGCTTCATATAATATTGTTTGAGCTGTACCTTTTTTACCATCAACCATAATTTGGTTGATTGCTCTTGTTACTAACTTTGAATCATAAATTGGATCTGGTAAAACATCTCGTTTTACGACACTACCTTTACGAGCCATTAAGTTCACCTTCTTTCCTAAGATTTTTATTTTAAATTAACTTTAATTAGCTTTATTTTGGTCTTTTTGCACCATATTTAGAACGAGCTTGTTTACGATTTGCAACACCAGAAGCATCTAATGTTCCACGTACAATGTGATATCTAATACCTGGTAAGTCTTTAACACGACCACCACGAATCAATACAACACTGTGTTCTTGTAAAGTATGGCCAATTCCTGGAATATATGCTGTAACTTCTGTTCCATTTGATAAACGAACACGCGCATATTTACGTAAAGCTGAGTTAGGTTTCTTAGGTGTCATAGTTGTTACACGTGTACAAACTCCACGTTTTTGAGGTGAGTCATAAAGACTTCTTTTTCTTTTAATACTATTAAATCCATAACCTAGTGCTGGTGCTTTTGATTTTTCTGTTTTAGTACTTCTTTTATTAGTAACTAATTGTTGAATTGTAGGCATAATGTTTCTCCTTTCTTACCGGAACACACATCCAAGCGTTCCATTTATTTTTTTAAAAAATATAATGGCTTAACAGCC
>DURF01000015.1 GCA_012837395.1 Acholeplasma sp.
CAAACAAGTTATCATAATAGCGTTGTATAGCAGTTTTTCTCTTACCTTGTTTATAAACAAAAGAAGATATATCAACTTTAAATCTATTAAGATAATCATTAAATAGGTCTTCTAAATAATCAATTTCATAGATTTCTCTAAGACCATATCTAAATGACTCTAATGTTAAAAGTTCATTATTGATAGAATCTAGAGTTAATGTTATTTTTTTGTACAATCTTTCTCTACTAGTTAAACAAGCTTTTTTCCAAACCCAAGTATATTTATTAGAACTAGCTTCAAGCTTAGTACCATCAATATAAAGGTTTCTTAAATCAACATTATCTTTAGTAAAAATATAATTATTAATATCTCTAAAGATATTTTCAATATTATCTTTTAGATAAAGATTCATGAAGTTACCAAAGGTTTGATGAGATGGGTAATCATCTTCATCACGAAGTAACCACATATATCTAATATTTGTTTTACATAAATCTTCTAATTCTCTTAATGAGACATAACCATTCATCATAAAACCAAATAAAATTACTTTTAACAAATTGATTGGATTATATCCGATTCGACCTCTAGGATCTTTTAATTCGGATATTAAGTACTTTTTTAAGTCCACACTCCCAAGTACTTCATCAAATGTGTAAATTGGATCACTAACATCTATTAAAATATCAGTTTCCAGTGGTAATCTTAAACGTTTTACGGTATAATTTTGTTGTATAATATTACTACATTTCATAATAACATTATACCAAAAAAGCGCATCTGATAATAGACGCGCTTTTTTCGTTTCACAGGCTTTAAGTTTTTAATTCTTTACAGCCCCTTTTTTTGTGATTTGTAATTATTAATTAAACAGAATCTCTTTTAATTAGTTCAACTTTTATAACATCGTGTAAGTTATCTAAATTGGATTCTCTTATTAATTTAGTTAATTTCATGAATGTTTGTTTACCCATTAAATTTACAGGTTGATGAATTGTTGTTAAACGTGGTGAAACCCAGTTAGAAAAGGGACTGTTATCATAACCAATAATAGAAACATCTTCAGGGATTCTTCTATTAAGTCGCTTTAAAATGTTCATTGTAGCAATCGCTAACGTATCAGAAAACGCGAAGATGCCATCAACATCAGGGTTGTTAGTTAAAATTTCTTCAATTAACTTAACATCAGGATTAACAATGTCAAAATCGAAAATATCAACGTATAAATTTGCTGTTTTAAATACATTTAGAGCACCGATTGTTCGCTCAACAGTTGTTAGAAGAAATGAAGGGCCTCTAAATATCATAATTTTTTTACGTCCACGCTGGACAAGTTCAGTTGCTCCAAGTTCGCCACCCCTAACATTATCCGAAGTAATTGAGGGAATATTTTCATCTAAGATATGATCAACAGTAATAATAGGAATATTTAAATCGGCTAGTTTGTCAGTGTTTGAGAAATTTGCTGCAATAATTAATCCTTCGATATTATATTGCTCAAAAAAAACTAAATATTCTAATTCACGCTCAGGATCATCTTGAGTGTGACAAAACATTGTTTTATAACCTGAAGTAGCTGCTTGTGACTCAATTCCTTCAAGTAATTCACCATAAAAGGTTGGTCCGAAATGCGGAACAATTACACCGATAATTTTAGAAGATCTATTTGTTAGACTACGAGCCAATTGATTTGGAACATAACCTAATTTTTTAATTGTTTCTAAAACAACTTCTTTA
>DURF01000151.1 GCA_012837395.1 Acholeplasma sp.
ATCATTAAGTCTATAAAACATTATTTCATTATCTTGCAAGCTTATATTATCAATTAAGTATGTGTTACCGTTAAAGCTTAAATAATTGTTTTCAAAAGATAATGTTTCATTTATTTTAACACCACCTTGTAAAACTGCATCATTTAAGTCTAAGTTATCATTTAAATATCTTTTAACTAATTCATAGTCGTTTGCTAGTGATAAACTAATTGAGCGTTCAGTATGTTCTGTACTTTTATTAGTGTGATCAATTTCTGCTTCCCTAAACGTATTTTCATAGTAAAAGTAATTAACGCCAAATAGTAGTGCCAATAACAAAAAACTAAATATTCCAATTACTGTTAATATTCCCTTATTTCTTTTTATCATATTTTCACCTAATTATAAATATCACCTTTTTATTATACTATAATGTTATCACACTTTTGTTTATTAGTGCAATATAGCGTAAAAATTTGACTTTCGCTCTTAAATAAAGTAAAATACTATTTGGTAAAAAAAGCAGGCCATTAATTATAATTAATAGCGATCCCTACTTAGATGAAGCCCTTAGTAACTTTTAACTGCTTTAAAGTGAAAAGAACATCGGGATACATTAACAAATAATTATTGGAGACTTTTTAACCTCAAAATATAAAAAGGAGGAAAAAGTTATATGTCAAGATTTAGAGGATCAACTTGGAAAGTATCTAGACGTTTAGGTTATTCAATTTCTGAAACAGGAAAAGAATTAAAAAAACGTCCATTCCCACCAGGACAACACGGTAAAAGACGCACGAAACAAAGTGACTACGGTCTACAGTTAGCTGAAAAGCAAAAAGTACGTTTTACATATGGTGTAAGTGAGAAACAATTCAAGAAAACATTTGATGAAGCTAGTAAAATGGGCGGAGTTCATGGTGAGAACTTCTTACAATTATTAGAATCAAGATTAGATAACGTTGTATATCGTCTTGGTCTAGGAAGAACAAGAGCTCAAGCACGTCAATTAGTAAACCACGGTCATGTCTTAGTTGATGGTAAAAAAGTAGATATTCCATCATATAGATTACAACCAGGACAAACTGTTTCATTAAGAGAAAAATCAAAAGACTTAGTCATTGTTAAAGAAGCTTTAGAAGCACAATTTAACAGAGTTGATTATGTTTCATTTAATCCAGAAACAAATACTGGTGTATTCTCAAGATATCCTGAACGTAATGAATTCTTACAAGAAATTAATGAACAATTAATTGTTGAGTTCTACAACAGATAATCAGTAATTTAGAAAAGCATTTCTTAATTGAAGTGCTTTTTTATTTCTTTATTATTGCGAATAATTCGCAAATATAATTTGTTATGCTATAATTCATTTGGTGATTATATGATTAAGTATATAAATGAAAATGAATTAACTGATATTTTAAATAATAACACTAAACTTATTATGGTGTTTGCTAAAGGGATAAATTGTAGCGTTTGTCACGCTGTTGAAGACCGCATTAATAAGACATATCCTAATAAATTTAATGATCTTGATATTTATTATTTATTAGTTGAAGAAAACCCTAATTTTAGAGGTCAACATTTAATTTTTTCATTTCCAACTATTCTTCTTTTTGATCGAAACAAAGAAATCCATAGAGAATCCAGAATTATTGATTTTAATAAAATGGAAAGGTTAATAAATCTTTATTACAGTTAAAGAAAAGTCCTAATCTCTAAATAAGAGGTAGGACTTTTACTTTATATTTTTTTAATTTTATCGATTATTCTATTAATTCTAAAATCATGAAGCTTATTTTCTACTGTTTTTAAATGTCTATTTAAAACAAGTTCAGCTGCATCTAGGATCTTTTGGTTTGCGGTTGTTATAACGTTGGATTGTTTAATTATTTCATCTAGTTGGGTATTAATATGTTTAACTGAGTTATCTAATATTTCAGCTTTCATTCCTTCAAACTCACTTAATATATCTTCGAAATCTTTAAACTTGATTCTTTGTTCTTCTTTGGCAATTAACAACTCTTTATAGTTCATACCAAAGGCTGTAATGATATTTAAAATCGTTAGGAAATATTCAGGTCTTACAATAAACATCTTTTCATATTCTACCACCTTTTTAATCGGTAGATCATTACTTACATCCATTCCTATTTCACTAACTAAAATAGCATATTCGATATTTTTATTATTACGATCATTATCTAATTTTTTTAACATTCTATCTATTGGTTGTTTATTAGGAGCAAGTGGATCTTCACTCTTCATTTCTAAGATAACTGATGTTAATAATTCATTTTCTAATTTTTCTTCACTAGCATAGACTTTATAAATAAAATCCGCTTTAGTTCCTTTAATAACGTCATTGTCTTTTTGCCATGTGACGTTATTAAAACCAGCAAGTGCTTGGTTATTAAACTCATTATCACACCAAGTTTCTAAGTCTTCACCAATTCTTTTAACGGTTAGACTACTTCTTTCTCTTCTTAAGTTAGCAAGTTCATCTTCAAGTGTTCTTAGTTCATCTTTGTATTTTTCAGATATTTCCATTATTTCTTTATCTTTATTTAAACTTAGTCTTTCAATTTCATTTTTTAAGTTATTAGTTAATCTTTGAATTTCGATTTCTTTTTCATTTAACTTTTTATTATATTCTAAATCTTTATTTACTTTAGTTAACTCAATTTCAGATTTTAACTTATTTATAGTTTCATTATATTTAATTTCAGTATCTTTAATTGTACTTTCTTTAATAGTTTCTATCTCTAGTTTAAGTTTTTCGTTTTCAAGCATTAGTTTTTCTTCTGCTTCTTTTATTTTTAACGCTTGTTCCGTTAAAAGATTTTCTTTTACTTTCAATAATTCTTTTTCATATACTTCATCTTTAGCATTTTTAATGCGTTCTAAAATAGGGTTAGTATCAACATTGATAATATCCCTTAAATCAACTATATCTCCTTTTAAACCATCTTCTTCTAGTTTTAATGTATGTTCATTAATAATACTTACCTTTAACTTTTTCAATTGATCCACCTCTTATTAAAATTTTATCATATTAAAGGTTATTTTTCTATTCTATTGTTATTATGCTATAATAAATATAAATAATAACTAGGGGGTATTTAATGTTAGTAGCTGTAGTACTTGCAAGCGGAAGAGGAACAAGACTTAGACCTCTATCAACAGATGAGCGTCCAAAACAGTTTTTAGACATCATTAGTGGTAAGTCTTTAGTCGAAGATACTATTGACCGTGTTAAAAATATTGTTGATAATGATAATATATTTGTTGTAATTAACGAGAAACAAGAAAATCTCGCAAGAAATTTATTAAACTTCTTGCCAGAAGAAAATTTAATTGTTGAACCACACATGAAAGAAACACTAGCATCTATGTCACATAGTGTTAGTTATATATCAAAAATTAAAGGTGATGATGTAACTTATTTGTTTTTACCTAGTGATCATTACATTAAAGAAATTGATTTGTTTGAAGTAAGCATTAAAGAAGGTCTAGATTTATTTAATAAATATAATAACTTTGTTTTATACGGTCTTCCACCAACTGATCCAAATCCAAATTATGGTTATATTAAAACTACTAATTTAGATAATGATCACTTAATTACTGATTTTATTGAAAAACCTAAATTAGAAATTGCTGAAAAGATTTATAATAAAGACAACTACTTTTGGAATAATGCGATTATGCTAGCTAATAAAGAATTAATTTATAACGCAATTAAAAGTGTCCTTCCTACTCAACATGAACTTTTATTAAACTATGATAGTAGTTTAATAACTAAAGATGAGTTCTTTAATTTAACTCATGTCGATAACTTCTCAAGAAGCATCTTAGAAAAACAAAGTGGGATGATGTTAGTTAAAGCATTATATACATGGTATGATATTGGTAGTTTTGAAGTGTTATTTCATGTATTAGAATTACTAAATAAGCATGACGAAATAGAAAAGATAAAAGAATTAATAAAATAAGTTTAAAGCCGTAAAACAAATAAGTTTTACGGTTTTTTATTTAAATTATTGTTCCATATTGAATGATAATTATTATTTGTTCAAAATATTTAAATCAAGTAAAAACTCTTTTAAACTTATTAATAAAATTCCGTTTTCATCATAATG
>DURF01000152.1 GCA_012837395.1 Acholeplasma sp.
ATATTTAAAATCACAAGATAGAAGTCTAACTTTAGAACAATTAATTAAACATCAAAAAGGTTTAATTGTAGTTAGTGCGGGCTACAATTCACTAATTGATCAAACAATACTTTATGGTAATGAAAAAGAAGTAGTTAATTATATAAATAAATATAATGAGGTTTTTGATGATTTTTATTTAGGACTTTCAATAAATTATGAAATTCAAAGAAAAGTATCAATTAAGTATTTATATAATCTAGCTATTGAAAACAATTATAAAATGTTATTAAGTCATCAAACAAATTATTTAAAAAATGAAGATAAATATGTTTATGAGGCCTTAACTAAAATAGTTGATATTAATAATGAAGTGAGTGAGTTTGCTGATTTTAGTATGTTAAGCTTTGAAGATGCAGCAACAATTTTTGCTAAATATCCTGAATTATTAAAGCATCAAACAAAGTTAATTAATGATATTAATTTTAGTTTACCTAAAATTAAATACGAAATGCCAACTTTTAAGAATAAAAACAATATTAATTCAAAAGACTTTTTGCATAAACTTGCTCATGCAGGTTTATCAAGAAGATTAAAATTAAGTAAGATAACTAATTATAAACCTTATGTTGAAAGACTAAATCATGAGTTAAATGTTATTAAACAAATGAATTTTGAAAATTATTTTTTAATTGTATATGATTTTGTTAAATATGCTAAACAAAACAATATCTTAGTAGGTCCAGGTAGAGGATCTGCAGCGGGCTCACTAGTTTCATATACACTTGGAATAACTGATATTGATCCAATTAAGTATAATTTAATGTTTGAAAGGTTTTTAAATCCTGAAAGAACATCAATGCCTGATATTGATCTAGATTTTCCTGATAATAAAAGAGATGAAGTTATCAATTATGTAAAAGAAAAATATGGTGAAGAACATATCGCATCTATTACAACTTTTAGTACACTACAAGTTAAATCATCAATTAGAGATATATCAAGAGTTTTAAAAATACCTCTAGATCGTGTATCTGGAATTATTCAAGCAGTTGAGAAAAATAGAGTTGATAAAACCGATTTTGAAGTTGCTAAAGTCTTAGATATTGCTAGTAAAATATCAGGACTTTATCGTCAAACCGGAACACATGCAGCAGGAATTATTTTAGCAGAAAATAATTTGTTTGAATCAATTCCAATGCAAAAAGGTGCGTTTAAATTTGCTCAAAGTCAATATGATATGGAAACATTAGAAAAACTTGGTTTAATTAAAATTGATTTTTTAGGAATTAGAAACTTAACTACAATTGCTGATATTATTGAGAATTTAAAATTTAAAGGAATTAAAATTGATTTAAATAACTTATCTTTAAACGATAAAAAAACATATGATTTATTATCAATTGGAAATACTACAGGGATATTTCAATTAGAATCTGGCGGAATGAGAAGAGTTTTACAAAAATTAAAACCGCAAAATTTTGAAGATATAGTAGCAACCCTAGCCCTATATAGACCTGGTCCAATGGCTAATATCGATATATATATATCAAGAAAAAATGGTGCTAAGTTTAGTTATTTACATAACGATTTAAAAGAAATATTAAGTCCAACTTATGGAATAATAATATATCAAGAACAAATTATGCAAATTGC
>DURF01000016.1 GCA_012837395.1 Acholeplasma sp.
GAAATAATTGAAAAATTATTAGATAAAGATCAGTTTAACTTTGTTGTTATCGGTGAAGGTGATGTTCAATTTGAAATGTTTTGTGAGGAATTAGAAAATAAATATCCTCATAACTTTAAATATTTCAACAAACACAACTTTAATACCAGCCAAAAAGCCTATGCTGCAAGTGATCTACTTCTAATGCCTAGTTTATATGAAGCATCCGGCTTAAATCAAATGATTGCGATGCGTTATGGCACACTTCCACTTGTTAGAGAAACAGGTGGATTAAAAGATACAGTTATTAGTTATTTAGAAGATAGTGAAAATGGTACTGGTTTTAAATTTGAAAACTTTGATGATGGCGAATTCTATGACGCAATCAAAGTCGCAATAAGTTATTATCAAAATGATAAAGATGCTTGGAATAAAATAATTAAAAATGCAATGGCTATTGATAATAACATTGATAAAATGGCTAAAGAATATCACAACTTATATAAAGAAATGGTCTTAGAAGACTAAAAAAGAAGGTGAAAACTCACCTTCTTTTCATTTTATCACTTTATTGTTTTTAGTTTGATAACCCATTTGTTTTAATAATATACTAAACTGTGAAACACCAAAGTGTTTATAGTTAAAGCCTGGAAATTCATCTTCAATTGCTGATTTTACTTTAGCAATCGACATTTCTTTTTTATTTTTACTTAATAACTTTTCAGTAAAATTTTTAATATCATCTAACTTTAAATTACTGTCATAAACAACAAAGGTTGTTGTATTATCTGTAGTTAATTTAAAGTTTAGTTTTTGCATTAAAGCACTTAATGTACTTGATCCATATTTTCTTGGATCAAAGTCTGAATATGTATTAACTAAAATATCCCCTACTCTTGATAATTGCATTTTGTTATTATCACCATTTTCAATAATAATGTTTTCAATAATAACTCTAATATTTTTATTTTCAGTTAAACTTAAATCTTTATCATCTTCTTTATCAAAATATTGGAAATATTTAAACTCGCTACAAGCTGATCTAAACGCTTTAGTTACTTTATTTTCATCGCCAATTCCAACAACTGTTGCTCCTAGTTCTTTTAACTTTACTGCCAGCGGCGTAAAATCCGAATCACTTGAAACAATAAAAAATGTATCTGCTTTATCATCATATTTAATGCTTAACGCATCAAGTGCCATATCCATATCAGCTGCGTTTTTACCTGATGCTATATTATATTGATGATATGGTTTAATTGCGTAATTAATTGCTTTTTCCGACCATTTTTTAGAAATGGTGTTAATATCCCCATAAAACCTCGCAATAACTAATTTTCCGTATTTAGGTACTTCTTTAATAATATCTTCTATATATGTATCACTTACATTTTCTGAATCTATTAAAAGTGCTACTCTACTATCCATAAATGTTTACCTCTTTCTTAACTTATCTCTATTATAACAAAAAAGAGAGCTTATTTGCTCTCAATTTCATTTAATATTGCTTTAGCAGCAATATCTGTTTCATATATAGTTTCATATTTATATGGTTTATTAACAATACGTTCTAATGTTTTCTTTAAGTTTTGTTTATTTTCTAAAGGAAATTCTTTTACAACATAGGCAATAATATTATACTTCCAAATTGTATCTGTTTTTTCACCATCTAATATTTCTTTAATAATATCTTCTAAAGCGTTAGGGTTTTTAATTAAAACTGGTAAAAGTTGATTTGCAATTGCTTTACTCATATCTTTTAACCATGTAATTAAGTCTAGTAATATTGGTTTGATTTCTTCTTCTGTTAACTCTAGCATTTCATCAATATAAAAATTATCTAAGTGATGTTGTGGTAAATAGTCTTTCACATCTTTTTTCATCTAATCACACTCTCTATTCTTTTTCTAACCTATTATATATTAACATAAATAAAAGGTTTTATTTAGATATATACTTTTATAACTCAAAAGTTTGCGAATTATGTTTTAATGTATTAAAATATTTAAAACGAGGTGTAAATTTGAAAACAATAAATCCAAATAATTTAAATCAAAAAGACAATTACAAACTACTATCAGCTAGTGTTGTCCCAAGGCCAATCGCCTTTGTAACTACTCTAAATGACGATAATAGTCTAAATGGTGCACCATTTAGTTTCTTTACAGTTCTAACAGCAAAACCACCTTTAATAATGCTTTCTATCTTAAGAAAAGATGGTGGCGTTATGAAAGATACTGCGAGAAACATTTTAAGAAATAAAGAGTATGTTGTCCATCTAACTACAATGGACAACATCGAAAAGATTAATTTAACAGCTGCTTTACTAGACGTAAATGTTAGTGAAGTTGATCTTGCTAAATTAACTAAAGTTAAAAGTGAATTAATTAAAACACCTGGTGTTAAAGAAGCTAAAATAAGATTTGAAGTTACACTAGACAAGCACATTGAACTGGGTGATGAAGATGAAATTACTGCTGATTTACTAATTGGTCGTGTGAAACTTTATCATCTACATAGTGATATTTATCAAAATAGTTATATTAACTTTGAAAATTTAAGACCAATTGGTAGACTTGCGGGTAATGACTTTTTAACTAAAGATGGTTTTAAAGAAATTATTCGTCCGAAATAAGAAATACACCAATAACAAACTGAACCATATAATTATCATAAAAATCATTATGTCTTAAGTCTTGAAATTCAGAAAACTTAACATTACTAAAACTATTAGATAACTTTTTAGATAGTCTAAACTTAATAACTTCGTCCTTTTTGGATGCAACTATTAAGACTTTAGATTCGACATCACTTGCATAATTAATTGAATGATATTTATCTTTAATTAAATTTTTAAAAGGACCATAAAAGATAGGTAGTATTGTATTACCAACATCTATAAAACTTGAATAAGGGGCAATCAAAACTAAGTTTTTGATTGCTTTTTTTGATGCCAAATATGTAGCAACCCCACTGCCTAAACTATAACCTATTACATAAATATTATCACTTGTATAACCTAGTTCTTCTACTACATATTCATAAGTTAAGATTGCCATTTTAAAGTTGTTTTCTTCATTCAAACTTCCTTTACTAAGACCATATCTTGGATAATCTAACATAATAAAGTTGTATTCAATAAAGATTGGGTTTTCAGTAATTAAACTATTATGGAAAAACTTTGCAGATGAATGGCCATTGCCACCAAAGTAAATAATAATTGGTATATCCTCATAATTATTTTTAAGCCAGCCGACATATGTATTTTCATTATCCTTTAATTCTACTTTTAGAAAGTCTTCATCTTTAGATAAACTATTATAAGAAGTGCTAGAGTGATTAGGGATATAATAAAGTTTTCTTTGATTTATAAGTAGAACACTTACTAACAAGATAATAGATAAAAGACTTGTAATTAAGATTGATCTTAATTTTTTGTTTTTAAACTGATACTTAATTATTTCACTAAGAGTTATAACTTCATTTTTATTAATAAAGTACTTTACTACTAACAAGACAGTAAAACTAAGTATAGATAATATTATTTGAAAGACAACAATTAATTCATTTGATGCACTACTTACTACTGAAGTTTGAATACTATTGAACGTATTTAAAATAAAAAAAGGAATTGTTAAAACTAACAATAACCAAATTATTATATCAACTATAACAATAATAGTTCTCTTCATTCTAACACTCCTTAAAATTATTATATCCTTTTAATTAAAATATACTCATAAGCATTATCGCTTATTTCATATGAAGTTGCTACTTCATATCCTAGCTTTTTATAAAACTCTAATGCTTGCCAACTAAATGTATCAAGTCTTATTAATTTTATACCTTCAAAGATTGCTCTTTCTTCCATTTGTTTGATTAATGTTTTACCGATACCTAAATGGCGGTAACTTTCATTAACAAAGAGGGTTTCAATATACATTATTTTATACCCTTCAATTTTAGCAGTTATTCCTGCTACTAAGTTGTTATGATCATCATAATAACCAAAGCTTATTTTCTTATTATAAATAGCTTCTGTCATCTTATAATCATAATCGTGTAAGCCAACTTCCAGCTTCGTCTGGTCTTCTTCGTTAATCTCTTTAATGACTAACATTTTTCTCAATCTCCTTTAGATGTTTCTCATCTACCCTTATTATATTCTTTTATATTTTATTGTCAATAGACAAAATTAATTGTGATATAATAATTTTAGGAGGAACTTACTTATTCAAAAAAAATATAATATTAAGTAAGAAAAAGGGAATGAAAAATAAACAAATTGTGCTCTTTGGAGCAACACTAGCGCTTGTATTAGCTTTAGTATTTTGGTTTGCGATGCCAGCTATGAATTATACATTATTTACAAAACATGATATTACCTTCATGAATGCAACATTTGCAACACCACTTAGCATTGCTGGATTTACACTTGGAGAGTTAAAATTTAGCATTTTAAACTTAGTACCATTTCTACTTCTAGTATTAGCATTAATATTATTAATTCTTAAAGTATTAGATATTAAACTGTTTGCTAATAAAAACTTTGATACTGTTTTAATCACTCTATTCTCAGTTTTATCTGGTATTGGATTCTTATTAGTAATCGTATTTACAGGAATGACAAACGATGTTGATATGGATGGATTCACATTGGGCATGGGAGCAATCCTTGCAGGTGCTTTATCAATCGTTGGTGGCCTATTAACATTCGCATCAAACAAAGTTAAATAATTTAAGTAAAGTTGTTCAAAATTTGAACAACTTTTTTATTTTAACAAAGTGTTTCAATGTAATTTATTACTGATAAGTAATATAATACTAACGAGGAGTTGATATTATGAAAACAATGAAAGGCAATAAAGTAACAGTTGTTGGAACACCACTTCAAGTTGGTGATAAAGCCCCTGATTTTACTTTAGTTGATAATGATTTAGAAACAGTTACATTAAATGATTTTAATGAGGAGTATGTTTTATTAAGTGTTGTTCCATCACTTGATACAAGTGTATGTGATTTTCAAACTAGAAACATTAATGAAAAACTAGCTTCATTTGAAAACATTAAGTTTTTAACAGTTTCAATGGACTTACCATTTGCTCAAAAAAGATGGTGTGGTAGTAACGGACTTGATGTTACAACATTAAGTGATCATCGTACTGGTGACTTTGGTAAGAGTTATGGCGCTTTAATTGATGAATTAAAATTATTAGCACGTTCAATCTTTCTTTTAGATAAAGATCGAAAAGTTGTTTATGTTGAATATTTAGATGAAATGTCAAATCATCCTAACTATGATGCATTACTAGAATTTATAAATACGTTATAACAATAATACATAAGGGTCAGTTCATTCAAATTGAACTGACCCTTATTATTTACTTATATTAAATTAGCAGTCCATCTAACTAAGAAGTTATTTAATATTTCAGTATATTTATTAACATCAATCTTTTCGTTACTTCTAATAAGTCCAATAATAAAATCAATCATTCCAGATACAACAATTCTTATTTCTGCTAAAGTTTGTTCTTTACCGTATTTAGTGTTAATAAATACAGGACTTTTTTTAATAACACTTTCTAATTGATCTTTAATATTTTCAATATATATTAAAGGATATTCTGAAGAAAGTCCTATTCTAATAAGTTCGTTAGACTCATTAATCATTTTAAAGATTTTTATAATATATGGTGGAAAGTCAAACTTAGCGCTTTTAGCAAGCTCTATAATCATTACTTTTAATGATTCAACAAACTTATCACCAACACTTTCAAAGATACTAATTAAATCACTGTAATGAAGATAAAAGGTACTTCTTGAGATATTTGCTACTTCACATAATTCTTTCACAGTGATTTTATTAATATCTTTTTTTTCTTTATATAAAGCAATTAATGATTCTTTGATTGCTTTCTCTGTTTTTTGGTAATTACGATACTTTTTATTATTATTGTCCATTTTTGATATTATTCTCCTTTATGTATATTATTGGTCTAAGTTACATATTTGCTAGTTGAATCTCTTCTAAAACTATTATACAATAAAGATAGGAATAAGTAAACACGTGTCTATATTTGAACTTGTGTTATAATTGATATAAGGAGGAAATACTATGGATAAAATAATTGAAGTTTTAAATTTAACGAAAGATTACGGCTTTAACCGTGGTGTTTTTGATGTTTCCTTCACAGTTACTAAAGGCGAAGTATTCGGCTTTTTAGGTCCCAACGGTGCTGGTAAA
>DURF01000153.1 GCA_012837395.1 Acholeplasma sp.
ACACGCTATATAATTTTACCATTTAGAATTTATATTGTCAAACAAAAACTTGTAAGTTTTATTTTTTTATTCGATTGACTCATTTTCAATTATTAATTCGATCTTTTTATTAACAAATGTTGTAGCCACAAAAACTAAGATAACTGCTAAGAGTGGCATAATAAGATTTGTTAAAATATTAAGTTGTACGCTCAACCTTAAATCAATTTTTGAATAATAAGAAACAAAGAATGTTATAACTATAACTGCTAGAGTCCCAATTAATTTCAAATCTGAATTATTATCAGTACCTTTTAAAACAACATAAGTTTCAACTTCTAATAATAAAATCGGCATTATCATAAATATACTAACTACATGTTGTGACAACAAAACATTAAGTAAGACGACAGACATAAAGACAACAAAATATATTTTCGGAATAAAGTTTAAATAATTAACTTCAAACCTTGTATGCTTTCTGCTATATAAAATTAACTTAATCAATAAAGCTATAGCAATTAAAATTGAAGTTATTAATCTCACCGTATGATTGACATTAATCACAGCAAATATTAAAAAAAGTAATCCAATTCCACCATATAATATTAAAAGTGGTGTTTTTTCATAATAGATTTTATACTCAAACAAAGTTAACACCGTAGTTAAGGCAACAAATATTAAAAAACTTACAAAAAAGTTAAATATACTTATCGCTTCACCATTATCAACTAACGAAGTATTACTATAAAACAATACCGCTACCGTAATAATATGTATTAAATTTAAACTGTTATAAAACCTATGAAAAAACCTTTTCATAATACCACCTTTTAGTCAAAAAGAGCAGCCCAAAGGCTACTCTGCAATTTCCTCAATATCTTCTAAGTCAACATCGGTTGGTGTTGCACGTCCGAAAAAGTCTAAATCGACTTTAACCATACCACGATCAGCATCAACGAATGATACTTTACCGATTTGACCTTCATAAGGTCCTCTTAATATTTCAACTTCTTTACCTAATAAATGTTCGAAAGTTGGTTTTGATTTAGCACCTATTTTGTATAATATAGCATTTATTTCACTATCTTCTAGAGGCACAGGTTTTGTTCCACCACCAGTTGAACCTAAAAATCCAGTTACTCGTGGTGTATTTCTAACAACAAACCAGGAATCATCAGTATCGATCATTTGAACAAATACATAACCTGGGTATAATTGTTTAACCTTTTCTCTTTCCGTTCCATCAGCTCTTTTTTCAATAACTGTTTCTTCTGGAACTATTACATCAAAGATAAGTTCGGTCATTCCCATACTTTCAATTCTTCTTAATAAGTCACTTTTAACTGCGTTTTCATGACCAGAATAAGTTTGAGCAATATACCAACGTTTTTTCTTACTCATTATTCAACACCCAATAATCTTAATAGTGCTAATACAATGATATCGAATGCTAAAATTACAAACACAAAGAATAAAATAAATAATATTACTCTAACTGAGTGATCAATAAATTCACTTTTTTTAGCCCATGTTATTCTTTTTAGCTCAGGAATTGCTGGAGCAATAAATGGTGCTGCAACTAGACCAATACCTAACATCGAGATTCCGAATAAAATCCAAGCAAAGATTAATTGATTAGTTCTATTTCCTAAAATTGGAAATGATGAATCGATTGCGATTGGACCTTTGTTAATAATTATTATTAATGATAATGCAGTTGATAAAACAGCTAACACTAAAAGTAATAAGTTTTCCCAACGATATTCAGTTGTTAGTATTTCTACTAATTTACTTTGTTTTTCAGTTTCTTTTTGTTTAATTGCCATAATTAAACTCCTCCTTATTTACTTTCTTTATGTAGAGTGTGTTTGTTACATGTTGGACAAAATTTTTTAATTTCTAATCTTTCAACATTAGTTAATTTATTTTTTGTTGTGTTGTAATTTCTACTTAAACACTCTGTACAAACTAAAATTATTTTCTGACGCATTAAAAAACCACCTTTTTTTGTGGTCATTCGCAAATGTATTTTATCATTTTTGAATGCCTTAGTCAATTATGATTATTCTATTATAACATATTATTTTTATATTTAGATTTAATCCGATATATTGCATTATAAATTTGTTTAGCTGATTTACTTTCAGATTTTGCTATAAAAGATATTTTTTGATTCAAAACAAAATATCTTTTATAAACAACTTGTTCAAAACTTGCAAGACCATCAAGTTTTTGATGTTTATAAAATGGTCTATCTTCTTTAGCATATGATGCACCTTCATTTAAGACATATTGTGGTTCATTCTTTTTTAAATAGATAAACCTTCTTCTTAATAATAACTCATAATACCTCGTAAATGTTTTATTATAGTTTTCAATAAATAAATTTACTGCCTTATAAAGTATAATTGCTGCCTCTTGCAAATAATCCTCACGATCAGTTTCTCTAAGTTGAAACTGATGAATATATTTTAATGCTAGTAATCTATATTTACGAATTAATATATTGAGTGCTACTTCACATTGTTCACTTTGAATTAAGTAGATTAATTCATAATCATTATAAACTGGCATATAACATTAGGGCAGCAGCAACACTCACATTAAGTGAGTTAACTTTACCAAGCATTGGAATTTTAACTAAGATATCACAATTTTGTTTTACTAGCGGCCTAATTCCGGCGCCTTCGTTTCCAACAATAATTGCAAGTGATTCTTCTTTTGGAAGTTCTAAATAATTTTTTTCTGCACTTCCATCAGTTCCAACTACCCATACGTTATTTTCTTTTAATACTTTAATTGTTTGATTTATATTTGTAACTAAGATAATGTTAACATGTTCAATTGCTCCACTTGAAACTTTAGCAACTACTGCTGTAAGTGGAACTTGATTTTTCTTTGTAACAATAATTCCATCAAGTTTGGTCGCTTCCGCGGTTCTAATAATTGCACCAAAGTTATGAGGATCTTGAATTCCATCAAGAATTAAAAATCTTTGTCTAACATCTTTATTTAAAACCTCATGTAGTTCTTTATATTCATATGGTTTCACTTTTGCAGTTACACCTTGGTGAATTCCATTATTTGTCAGGTTATTTAATTCACCTTTATTTGTGTATTTAATTTCTAAATCATTTTCTTTTAAAAAGTTTAAGTATTTATAATCATTAAATTTTTCATCTAATGTTATTTCATAAATTTTTCTTTTTGCATAAATCGCTTCTCTTATTGTATTTTTGCCATAAATAATCATTTAGATCACTCCTTTTGGCTTATTTTATATAATTCTTTATTTAAAGTCTAATATTTTTTGAATTTCAAAATAAAAGGCGTTACTACGCCTTTTATAGTGAGGTTAATACACTAACTATTTTATTTAATAACTTTTTACCCCAACCAATTATGTTATCTAATATATATAAAAGTGGGAATGTACTTTGAATTAAAACAATTAATAAGAGAATTTGACCAACACTTAGTGGATCAATTCCTTGCATTATTTCAAGTCTTGTAAATGGTACTAAATTAACGATATCTGGTCTAAATAATACTAATGAGACAAAGATTATTAACATTGATGAAAAGATTATAAATCTAAATTTATTAAATGGGATTGATATTTTTAAGAGTAATACAAACATTGTAACTGTTGCTGATAAAACAATTAATGTTGTATTTACTTCTTGACTCATTCCAAGCACATCTCTTAGTCCCATAATTATTAAACTGTTAATTAAAATAACAAGTGCACCAGGGAGTGCTCCTTTAATAACATTAACTATAAACTTACCTTCAACCCGGTCATTATTAGACTCCATTGCATAGAAGAATGTTGGTAATCCTAATACTAAAAAGTTAATTGGCATTAATTGGTTTGGACTAATTGGATATGTCCCTTTAGCAATTATCGCAACTATTGCGAGTAAAATTGAAAACAACGTTTTAGCTAAAAACAGTCCCGATAGTTTTTGAATATTGTTAATTACTCTTCTACCTTCGGCGACAACTTTTGGCATTGATGAGAAGTTTGAATCAAGTAAAACAAGGTGAGCTACGTTTCTTGCAGCCTCACTTCCTGAGGCAAGCGCAATCGATGTATCTGCTTCTCTTAAAGCTAAAATATCATTTACACCATCACCAGTCATAGCTACTGTATGACCATTATTTTTTAATGCTTCAACTAATATTTTCTTTTGGTTTGGTGAAACTCTACC
>DURF01000154.1 GCA_012837395.1 Acholeplasma sp.
ATTTTGGAGTTGATCTAAACATTGTTCAAGATCCTGAAATCTTAACAGTTGATGCTTTAGATGATCTAATGTCATCATTTGGATTCCACTTTATCTTAGTGACTAACATTTCAGAAAACTTAAGTGCTAAATATAGTGAATCTGATGATACTAACGAAGACTACACTGTAGAAATTGATGATGTTACTTACAATGCCTACAATGATAATGAAAAAATCTCTCAAACACAAATTGAGTACTATATACGTGGTAATAAGTTAGATGATGGAGTATTATTACCATCTAAAGTTAACCAAGCATTTAACAAATACTTCACACCAGTATTTAATTTATATAATAATGATATTATGAGAGTTGAATTACTAAATCAATTATTAGCTGATAACAATGTAAATTTACACGATAAAGATGATAGATTTGAAATTGTTCGTAAAATTAACCGTAATCAATTCCATGGTTATTTATTAGGTGAAGATGATAATTATGATGCGTTATATGGTGAATGGTTTACAAGATTTGGGTTAGAAGGTTAAATTTAAATAAATATTAACTTAAAGGAAGTCAAATGACTTCCTTTTTTCTATCTCTTTAAACATTAAAAAAACCTTACCACAAAGGATAAGGTTTATAAGTTTAATTAAATATTATTATTTGTTTTTTGCTGCTTCTACTAATTGTAAGAATGAATCTGGTTTAAGTGATGCCCCGCCTACTAATGCTCCATCAATATCTGATGTTGCAAGTAGTTCAACTACATTTCCTGGATTAACAGATCCACCATATAAAATTCTAATTTGATCTGCAGTTGATTTATCATATAATTTAACAAATACTTCTCTAATAGCTTTAATTGTTTCATTGGCTTGTTCTGGGGTTGCAGTTTTACCAGTTCCAATTGCCCAAATTGGCTCATAAGCTAATACAGTTTTTAAAGCATCTTCTTTTGAAATGTCTTTATATGCAGCTATAACTTGTGCTTCAACTACAGCATTTGTTGTTCCGTTTTCTCTTACTTCTAATTCTTCACCAACACATACAATTGGAACTAATGCTTCTTCAATAGCTTTTTTAGTTTTTAAATTAACTGTTTCATCAGTTTCATTATAATATGCTCTTCTTTCACTATGTCCAACAATTACATATGTTACACCAATGTTTTTTAACATTCTTGCTGCTACTTCACCTGTGTAAGCTCCTTCATCTAAGTAATGCATGTTTTGTGCACCGATTCTTAAACTATCTCCTTGACGTTTAATTAAATCTCTTAAGTAAACACTTGGGGCGCAAATCGCTGTTTCAACTAAATCGTTGGTAGGTAGTTTTTCATTTACTTGATAAATGAATTCTAATGCCTCATCACGATTTTTATACATTTTCCAATTTCCTGCTATAAATGGTTTCCTTTTCATATTTAACACCTTCCTTAAAACATTGGGGGAGTTGAAACCCATAATATTTTTGCTGGTAAAGAACCATTATTAATTAAATAATGTTCTTTATTTGCAGCATAGTAAAATGTTTCTCCCTTTTTAACAATGTATCTTTTTTTATTTAATACTACAGTTATTTGACCTTCTAAAACGTATCCAAACTCTTCACCAGCATGAGGATCATCAATAACTGATTGTCCGCCTGGTTCTATTATAATAATAATTGGTTCCATTTGGTATCTTTGTGCATTTGGAACAATCCAACTTATTTTATGTCTTAACTCATGATCATCCTTTTCATAAAAATCATCCTTTTTAAAGACAACTGGAACGTCTGATGATTCACCACCAAAAAACTCTTGAACGTTTGTTCCTAAAACTTCTAGAATAGAAAATAATGTTTGTATTGATGGAGAAGTTAAATTGTTTTCTAATTGTGAAATATAACCTTTTGTTAACTCAAGTCTTGAAGCTAATTCATCTTGAGTTAAATCATTTTCTAATCTTAGTGCACGAATCTTTTTACCAATATCAACCATATTATTTATCCTTAACGGCTGCGATTCCTGGTAGAACTTTTCCTTCTAAGTATTCAAGTGATGCTCCACCACCTGTAGATATGTGAGTAAATCCTTCTGCTAGTCCTAATTGGATTACTGCGGCCGCACTATCGCCACCACCAATGATTGTTGTTGCTTGGTCTTTGATTTCTGCTAAGCTTAAAGCAATTTCTTTTGTTCCTACTGCAAAGTTTTCAAATTCGAATACTCCCATCGGTCCATTCCAAACAACTGTTTTTGCTGTTTTAATAATTTCTTTAAATTCTTCAATTGATTTAGGCCCTATATCTAATCCCATTTCATCATTTGGAATTTCATCTACATTATAAAATGATCGTTTGGAATCGTTGTTAAATTCTTTTGCTGTTGCGACATCAGAACCTAAAATTATTTTACCATTTGATTTTTCTAGCAATTCTTTAGCAAGTTCTACTTTATCTTCCTCTAATAAACTCTTACCTACTTCGTATCCCATTGCTTTATAAAAGGTAAATGCCATTCCACCACCTATTAAAATTTTATCAGCAATTTTAAGTAAGTTTTCAATTACTAAAATTTTATCTGATACTTTAGCACCACCTAGGATTGCAACCATTGGTCTTTTTGGGTTTTCTAAAGTACCGCCAATAAAGTTAATTTCTTTTTCTAACAAGAAACCTGCTGCTGCAACATCAATATTTGATGAAATCCCAACGTTTGAAGCGTGTGCTCTGTGTGCTGTACCAAACGCATCATTAATAAATACATCACCAAGTGATGCCCAGTACTTACCAAGTTCTGGATCATTCTTACTTTCTTTTTTACCATCTAAGTCTTCAAATCTAGTGTTTTCAAACATTAATGCTTCACCAGACTTCAAATTATTAATAGCTGATTCAAGTTTTTCTCCTCTAGTTTCATTAATAAATAATACTGGTTTATTTAATAATTCACTTAGTCTATTTGAAACAACCTCTAGACTATTTTTTGCTTTGTCTTCTTCTGTTTTAATTCTTCCTAGATGCGAAAATAAAATTGCTTTACCACCATTATCTAATACATAGTTAATAGTTGGTAGTGCTTGAACAATACGGTTATCATCTGTTATAACCCCATCTTTAATTGGTACATTAAAATCTACTCTAATTAATACTTTTTTGTTTTTTAAATCGATATCACGGACTGTTAATTTAGCCATAATATACCTCCTTTTTGTATTTGTTTTTATCTATTATTATTATATCATTTAGTTATATGAATTTCTATTTATATTTATAATTTCATTTAAGATAACGCTTTATTTTTTCTATTTTAATAATTTGGTTATTTATATAGTTACTACTCTTTTTAATTTCGATGCTTTTTCCACTTTTAAATATAATATTAATATTATTATTTCCTAACTCTTTTATTCTTAAAA
>DURF01000155.1 GCA_012837395.1 Acholeplasma sp.
AATTTAACTATTAAAGAATCTACATACAGTGAACTATCAAAAGTTAAATTGATTAATAAAACAACTAAAGAATATAATTTAGATATACCATTGTTAGATGAATATATTAATATTTGTAATAAACACGATAAAGTTAATGTAATAGAAATAAAGCCTATATTTAATGATGAAGAGATTGATTTGTTTTTAAATGAAATTAAAAAAGCTAACAACGTAATTGTTATTAGCTTTAATTTAAATAATTTACTTAAAATTAGAAAACTTAATAGTAATATTAAACTTCAATATTTAACGGGAGAGTTTAATAAAGAGAACTTTAAAATATGTAAAGATAACAATATTGATTTAGATCTCAATTATGCACTAATTAATAAAGAAAACATGGAATACTTTAAAGAGAATAACTTTATTGTTAACTGTTGGACAGTTAACAATAATGAACTAGCAAATGAACTTATAAACTTAAAAGTAGACTTTATAACTACTGACGGACTCTTAGAATATAAATATTGAAAAAGCCAGTATCCCAACAATAGAGCAATATATTCCAAAATATACCATATGCTCAACTTTTAACTTCTTCATTACTAAATAACCAGTAATAAATGTAAAGATAAAGGTTGCGATAAAGGCTAGACTATAGCCTAATACATTAATTGACTGAGTAGTTTGTGTTAAATCATAAATGCCAAGAATAGATGTAGGAACACTTATTAATAAATAAGCCAAAAATGAAAACTTCAAAATACTTTGAAGTGATACTTTAGAACTTCTGCCACCAATAATGGTAGAACCACTTCTAGATATACCAGGAAAGATAGCAAAGCTTTGAACAAGACCGATTACAATTGAATCTTTATATGTTATTTCGTCATGATCCTTAATTGAATTTCTTGTAAAAAATATTGTTAATAGTAGAGCGCCTGTTGCCATTAAAGATATACCGACGGTTAATAAGTTTTTAATGCTTGCCATATAATCTTTAAATAAAAGTCCAAAGATACCAATCGGTATAACAGCTATAATCAATTTAATAACATAAAAGAAGTCTTCTTTATAGGCTTCTTTTTCTTTACTAAAGATATATAAGAAAGAACCCTTAACTAACGTAATTACGTCTTTATGAAATAAAATCAATAAAGCAAGAAAAGAAGCCATATTAGTAAACATTTCAAATACTAAACCAGGTTCATATAAACTAAATAATTCTTGAAACAAAACCAAGTGTCCACTTGATGAAATTGGAAGTATTTCAGTAATCCCTTGAACAATACCTAATAAAATATATTTTATAATTTCCCACATAATTAATCACCTATGTAAAATTATATCATGATAATGTAAATATTCACACAAAGTTTCTTATAATTTTTTTAAATATAAAGATTGTTGTATAATAAAAATTAGTGTACAGAAAAGAGGCATGACATGTTAAAATTAAAAAATATAAAAAAAGATTATAAAGTCGCAAATGGAAAAGTTGAAGCTCTAAAAGGAATCACACTCTCATTTCGAAAGAATGAGTTTGTTTCGGTTTTAGGACCATCAGGATGTGGGAAAACAACATTGTTGAGAATGATAGCAGGGTTAAACTCTATTACTGAAGGAGATATATTTTTTAATGATAAGAGGATAAATACAGTTCCTCCTAAGGATAGGGATATAGCAATGGTATTTCAATCCTATGCTTTATATCCACATATGACAGTTTATGAAAACA
>DURF01000156.1 GCA_012837395.1 Acholeplasma sp.
AAGACAACCCATTACTTTCTAGTATACATTAAACTAAACGGACTATATTCTTCCTCTTCAATTGGTAAACTTGCAATCCTATCCTTTATCTGTGCAATACGCTTTTCAAGATACTTATAAGCATCAGAAGTAGTAGTAAATTCTGTTTCCACTTTACGCATAATATCTACATCATTTGAAACTACCTCTAATATATCAAGTACAGTAAGAAGTAATTGCTTTTGCATAGTGGTTTTATCGTATGTCGTAATTTCATCTAGGTTATTTTCCTTTAAGAAAACTATATATTCATTATCTGTCATATATTCTTTATTTGCTAATTCTAACTTTAATCTATCTAATACTATCATTGTGAAACTCCTTTCTAATTTTGGTCATTTAAAGGATGTCGTTATAACTGACACCCTTAAAGTATATGTGCTTTATCTTATTTTTATTTTCTGTTTCTGATTTAAAACATCAAATGTAACTTCTAAAGATTTATCAGTATCAGCAATCTCTCTAGGTAATCTTATTGCCAAATGAAATGTGGTGGATTTTAATGGCTCTAAGTAATCGAATAATACGCTAGAAATTCTGTCACCAGTTGTGTAAAAACAACTATATCCATCATATGTATATCCATTATCATAATTAACTTTTACATTGGAAATAATAGTATCTAAGTCTAAATCATATTTTCCACTATTTTTTAAATCAAATATAAAATCTAAATATATCTCATCTTCTGAAGAACTATAATATGTATATGAACCACTTGTATTATTAGGCAATATTTTTGTTGTAAATTCGCATTTTTTAAACGTTATTTTTGCATTACTTGTATCAATGTTTTTCCCTTCAGTTAGTATCATTTTCTTCTCTTCTTCTTGTCGTTTTTTCTCTTCTGCCTTTTCTTTAGTATCATTATATAATTCAAAAAGGCTCACATATTCAGAATTGTTTGGTTGTAATTTCATTGCTTTATTAATATAATTTATAGCATCATTAAATTGTTCTTTGTCAAAATATTCTTTAGCTTTTACAATATAATCTTTAGCAATCAATATCGATAATTCATTTATTTTTATTTGAGCATCTAAATAATTCCCGTCTTCTTCTATTACCTTACTAAATTGTTGCATTGCTTCATCATAGTTTTTATTATTATAATATTCAATTCCTTTATCATATGATTCCCTTGATTTATTCATCTTCTCAACTGAACTAATAATCATATCTAAATCGGATTTTATTGATGTAAAAATTTTGTATTCATTTAACTGAATAATTGTATCATTATAGCCTACAGTTTTATCTATATAATTATCATAAATCAACTGAATATTATTTAATAATTCAGTATCTGCATTTTGTTTTAAGACAGTATCAGATATTAATTTATCATTATAGATTTCTTCTGCTTTATTTAAATTATTAATTTCCAAATTTTCTATAAATCTTTTTGATGGGTTACGTATTATACTTGGCAATAAAATAAAGGATATCACTAATATAATAATCATTACAATTATAACTATAAAAATTTTTAGAATCTTAAATCTTTTATGTTTAAAATGACTATAGCCACAATGAGGACAACTTTCTGCTTTATCTGATATTTCTTTGTTACACTCTGGACAATTAA
>DURF01000017.1 GCA_012837395.1 Acholeplasma sp.
GCTTCTTTTGCATAACTTGTTAGTTTTTCTTGTTGAGTAAGTTCATAGTACTTTAATTCAATATTTTTATAGATATTTTTAAATATTATTAATAAAACTGTAAATATTACAGCAAATAAAGCAAAGTATCCAAGTATTATTGCATATAATTCGCCAGTATTATTGAGTAGTGTTTGTGAAGTTAAAAGGAAGATAAAATTAATAATTATTGATGTAAGCCAATACGAAATATTAATGTTCCAAAATATAAACGTAGTTTTCAAGTTTTTAAATATTCCTTTTAAAAGTTCGTTATGTTTATTTATATCCTTTTCAGTCTTTAGTGCATATTGTGATAGATGATATAAATAATAAGCGGATCCAATATAAAGGGCAATTGATATTCCTGTAAACAGCGCACTAACAGGGGTACTTATGAATAAGAGGATTGTTGCCAGTATACCAAGTGCAAGCGATACCCAAAGTGATATATTAGCCCAGTTAGGTTTATATTGATAAGTAGTATCAATTAAAGGGTCGTTAAAATCAAAGTCACCAAGTGTATCAATTGTTTTTAAATAAGCTTCATCTTCATTTAAGCCATTATTTAAAAACTCACTGTACCTTTCACTTAAGTTAGTAGTAATTTCTAAATACATTTCTTCATCTTTAATATTGTTTAACTTAAAGATATATTTTACATATGTGTTAATTTTTTGTTCCATGTTATTCCTCCAAGAATTTATTTAAGATTTTTTTTGCGTCATGCCAACTTTTAAGATGGTCAAGAAGATAGTTTATACCTTCTTTAGTAATTTTATAATATTTCCTTTTAGTATTAATACCATCTTTCCAATACGAAGTAATATAATTATTCTTTTCTAACCTTTTTAGTGTTGTGTACATAGTTGCTTCAGTTAAAGAAAAATTGTTATTACTTATAGTAGTGATATGGTTATTAATTTCGTAACCATAACTATCTTTATTTTTAAGTAAAGATAATATTATTGCATCTGTGTGCCCACGTAATAAATCACCTGTTAAAATAAAGATCACCTCGATACCTAATTTAGTTATGTATCAAGTTTATCACTTCATACCTAATCTGTCAAGGTATGAAGTGAAATAAAAAAAGTTGTATAAATACAACCTTAATCATTAAGTAATTATTTCTAAAAGATCTTTATTCTTTTTAAAATAATAATATAGTGGTAATCCTAAGATATACATAACTACAAATTCACCTAGAAACACTAAACCAAAGTTAACTAGAAATGGTGTTTTAGATAAATATGAAATCATTATACCAACGATTATACCATTGGATAGCGCAGGAAATAACATTGCTAGTAGCGGTATTTTTCTTGTAATTATCATTAAGATAATAGCTATTAGACTTGCTAGTGTTCCAACTAATGCATCAACAATTCCAAATGGACTTGTTAAGTTAGCTAGGAATGTTCCAAGTATTAATCCGGGTGCGATTTTTGGATTAAATAAAACAAATATTAATAACACTTCAGCAACTCTAAATTGAATAGCTTCAAAACTTAAAAATGAAAATATTAGTACAAATACAAAGTAAATACTTCCATAAATAGCATTTATCGTTAAATCCTTAACATTAAAATTTTTCATATCTTTCCTCCCTGTTTTTATTTATTGCTGGTTTCCTAGGGTACAGCAAATATACTTTTGTATTATATCAAAATTATGCTATAATTACAATTATGGAAGTGATAAAGATGGCAATAAAATTTGAAGTTTTACATGTATGTAAACAAAGTGGCGCAAGATTAGGAAAATTAACAACCCCACACGGAGTTTTTGAAACCCCGTTTTTTATGCCGGTTGGTACACAAGCAACCGTTAAAACATTAACAGTTGATGAAGTAAAAGAAGTATCAGAAGGTTTAATATTAGGAAATACTTATCATTTATGGCTACAACCAGGCAGTGAAATAGTAAAAAAACATGGCGGAATTAGAGGGTTTATGAATTGGGATGGAGCACTACTTACTGATAGTGGTGGATTCCAAGTTTTTTCATTAAGTGGACTTAGAAAAATAACTGAAGAAGGAGTTCATTTTAGACATCATAAATCAGGAGAAAAGTTATTTTTAAGTCCTGAAAAAGCGATTAAAATCCAAGAAGATTTAGGGGCAGATATTGTTATGAGTTTTGATGAATGTCCACCGCCATATGAGAGTTATGAATATCAAAAGGAATCATTAGAAAGAACGCTAAGATGGGCTAAAAGAGGAAAAGATGCTCTAACTACAGATCAAGCTTTATTTGGAATTGTTCAAGGTGGACTATTTAAAGATTTAAGACAACATAGTGCAGAAGAATTAATTAAAATGGATTTTCCAGGCTATTCAATTGGTGGTCTATCTGTTGGAGAAACTAAAGAAGAAATGTATGATATGACTAAGTTTTTAAATCCAATTCTACCTTTTGATAAACCAAGGTACTTAATGGGTGTTGGTGCACCTGAGGATTTAATAATGAATGTTATTAACGGAATTGATATGTTTGACTGTGTATTACCAACTAGAAATGCAAGACACGGAATGGCATTTACTACTAAGGGTAAAATAAATATTAAGAATAAAAAGTTTGAAGAAGATTTATCTGTGTTAGATGAAGGACTTAATAGTCCTGTAAATAATTATACTAAATCATATTTTAGACATTTGTTTAAAGCTGATGAATTTTTAGGAATGAGACTTTTATCTTATCAAAATCTTCATTATATAAAACATTTAATGAGTGAAATAAGAGAAGCGATAAAAAATGATTCTTTACTTGATTATTTAGAAAAAATGAAAAATACAACAAATTATTTTAAATAGTATTTAATGTTTGAATAATTGTTATAAAATAATGTATAATAATATATGAATACGAGAAGAATGGGGGAATTGCCTTGTTATTTGGTGATGGAAGTAATTTTGATCAAAAGCCAACGATCAAAGTAATTGGTGTTGGTGGTGGTGGCGGTAATGCTGTCGATAGAATGATTGAAAACGATGTTAAAGGCGTTTCTTTTGTTGCTGTAAACACAGATGCTCAAGTACTAAAAATATCAAAAGCTGATGAAAGAATTCAAATTGGTAAAAAATTAACAAAAGGTTTAGGAGCAGGAGCTAATCATAGTGTCGGCCGTGATGCTGCTTATGAATCTATGGATGAATTAAGAGAAATGTTAGAAGATACTGATATGGTTTTTATAACTGCTGGTATGGGGGGCGGTACTGGAACTGGTGCAGCACCTGTAATTGCTGAACTTGCAAAAGATATGGATATTTTAACGGTTGCAATCGTTACTAAACCATTTAGTTTTGAAGGACCAGGAAGAATGAAAGCAGCGGTTTATGGACTTGAAGAAATTAGACCACATGTTGATACATTAATTGTTATTCCAAATGAGCGTTTATTAAAAATATCAGGACCTGAAACACAATTATTAGATGCATTTAGAGAATCTGACAACGTACTTCGAAAAGGGGTCCAAGGTATTGCGGAAATTATTGCAGTTCCAGGAATTATTAATGTTGACTTTGCGGATGTTAAAACAGTTATGCAAAACAAAGGTACGGCATTAATGGGGATTGGGATTGCTTCAGGTGAAAATAGAGCGGTTGAAGCAGCGAGAAAAGCGATTCATTCACAACTCTTAGAAGTAACTATCGATGGTGCAACTGATGCAATTGTTAATATTGCATCTGGTACAAGTATTACTTTGTTTGAAACTGACCAAGCAATTAATGAAATTAGAAATGCCGTTGAAAATGATTTAAATATTATTTATGGTACAACAATCAATTCAGACTTAGGGGATGAATTAATTGTAACTGTCATTGCAACCGGTTATGAACTAAGAGCAAAAGATACTACATTTGATAATTTTGCAAGTGAGTTATTTAATAAAACAAGCGATGAACAGTTAGTTATTACAAAAGATGGATTAATGACTAAAGATGAAGCAAGTTTAAGATCAGATGATGAAGAAGATGAATCTGATAGTGAAATAGATGGAATTAGTATTCCAGATTGGTTAAGAAAATAAAAGGCTTTTTAGCCTTTTTTAATGAAAGAGTGATTATTTATGTTAAAAGCAGGAATAGTTGGACTACCTAATGTTGGTAAATCAACATTATTTAATGCCATTACAAAACAAGAAGTACTAGCAGCTAATTATCCGTTTGCGACAATTGAGCCTAATGTTGGGGTTGTTTTAGTACAAGATGAAAGATTAAACGAATTAGAAAAAATTATTAATCCACAAAAAGTTATTCCAACAACTTTTGAATTTACAGATATTGCAGGTCTTGTCAAAGGAGCTTCTAAAGGTGAAGGACTAGGAAACAAATTTTTAAGTCATATTAGAGAAGTAGACGCAATTTGTCATGTTGTTAGATGTTTTAATGATGATGTTGTAACTCATGTTAATAATAAAATTGATCCGGTAGATGATTTAGAAACAATTAAAACAGAACTTTATATTGCAGACTTAGAACAAATCGATAGAAGGTTACCACGTTTAGAAAAGTTAGTTAAACAAAACGATCGTGATGGAGTTTTAGAATACGAAACATTATCTAAAATAAAAGATGCGATTATTAATGATATTGATCCTAAAACAATTGATTTAAGTGATGAAGCTTTAAAGTTAATTAAAAACTTTAATATGTTATCACTTAAACCAGCAATTTTTGTTGGTAATGTTGCAGATACAGAATTAAAAGATCCTAAATCAAATAAACATTACCTTGATTTATTAGAATACGCTAAAAAAAGTAATACAATAGTAGTTCCAATAAGCGCACAACTAGAAATGGAAATTGCTCACTTAGATTATAGTGATCAATTAATGTTTTTAGAAGAATATGGTATAAAAGAATCGGGTCTAAATAAATTAATTAAAGAAGCATATAACTTATTAGGTCTTAGAACATACTTTACAGCCGGAGTTAAAGAAGTTAGAGCTTGGACTTTTGTTGATGGTATGAAAGCACCAGCTTGTGCTGGTGTAATTCACACTGATTTTGAACGAGGCTTTATTGCAGCAGAAACAATTAGTTATGATGACTTAATTAGTGCAGGAAGTAGACAAAAAGCGAAAGAATTAGGTAAAGTTAGAATTGAAGGTAAAGAATATATCGTTAAAGATGGCGATATAATTAATTTCCGTTTTAATGTTTAATATATTATGATATAATATAATTAAAGTTAAATTTAGGAGGTTAATGTGGGATTATTTAGTTTTTTAAGAAGAAAAAAACAACCAGAAGTAAAAGTAACTACAACAGCAAAACGTGTAATGTTTGAACAATTACACGAAGTAAAAGATTCCCATATAACTAAACTGGCAACTAATGTTATTA
>DURF01000157.1 GCA_012837395.1 Acholeplasma sp.
AGTCTTCAGTATTAGTTATGTTTGCGGTAAAGTACGCAAAAGAGATCCCTATTGTTATTAGTAATAAGGTTATAACAAAACTTAAAATTAAAGTTATTTTGTTTTTATTTATCATATCTTTACCTGTTAATAATTTTATCAAAAATTTAAATTTTAATCTAGTTTTACATTATGGTAAATTGTATTTACATCATTGTTTTTAAATTATTATTATTTAATATTTCTTTAGTTATAATCTTATAAATCTAAACTGTTTGGATCTAATAAAAAATCCAAAACATTTATAACTACTACACCTTTTTCAGTTCGCCAATGTTTACCACGATTTTTAACAATAATGATTTTTTTAAATGCATCGTCAACTCTAATTAAAGAATTTTGTTCTTGCTGAGTTTTTTCATATGTATCAAGATTTAAAGCTGACTGAATATAATATCGTTTGCTTTCTTGATTGCAAACAAAATCCACTTCATATTGTTTTCTTATTGTTTTTCCTTTAGAATCAGTTGTTCTGTGCTCAACAACTCCAACATCTACATTTAATCCTCGTACTAAAAGCTCATTATAAATGATGTTCTCCATTATATGATTTTCTTCCTGTTGTCTAAAATTTAGCCTAGCATTTCTAAGTCCAATATCACAAAAGTAATATTTCGATGGGGTAGATATATATTTTTTTCCCTTTATATCATAGCGTTCTACTTTTCTTATTATGAATGCATCAATTAAATGATTGATGTAGCTACTAATTGTTTTTTCTGAAACGCCTTTTATTCCACTTGATTCAAATGTTCTTGCTAATTTAGCAGGATTGGTGAGTGATCCAATTGAAGACGCAAGTATATTAACAATAGCCTCTAAAACTGAATCTTTTTGCAGATTATTTCTTTCGATTATATCTGCAAAATATGTTTTTTCAAATTGGGTTAATAAATAATTGCTTTTTTGCTCACTAGTTTTTAAATTAAATAGATTTGGTAGTCCCCCATAAATAACAAATTCATCCCACGCTTCTTCTATAGTACCTGAATAAGCACTAGAAAATTCTCTGAAACATAGAGGATACACTCTAATTTCATGACCTCTTCCTCTAAATTCAGTTAATATGTCAGATGATAAAAATTTTGAGTTACTACCAGTTACATATACATCTGTATTTTCAATTCGATTAAGTCCGTTTAATAACGGTTCAAATCTACCAACTAATTGAATTTCATCTAAGAATATATAATACATATCTGAATTTTTTATTTGCTTTCTTATATAAGAACCTAAAACTTTCGGATCTTTTAAATCTTCATTTTGCTCATCATCTAATGCTATTCTTATAATATTTTCATCTTTAACACCAATTGATTTTAAGTGATCATAATACAAATTAAATAATAAATAGGACTTGCCACATCTTCTTATTCCAGTAATTACTTTAACCATAGTATTTTCTTTAGAATCTATAAGTTTATTTAAGTATATATCTCTTTTTATAACTTTCATAGTACCTCCATTACATTTTTTTGACATAAATGTCACTTTTATGTAATATCATTATAACAAAATAGATTATAAGCGTCAAATTAAATTATTAATCCATTACATTTTTTTGACATTTATGTCATTTTTATGTAATGGCTTTGTATATAACTTTCTTTTTGATATTTCTTATGATGAAGCTTAATCTAGTTTTACATTATGGTAAATTGTATTTACATCATCTATGTCTTCGAGAAGACTATATAATTTATTAAATTCTTCTAGTTCTTCATTTTCTAAAGTTATTTCTTCTTTAGGAAACATACCTATTTCATCAAAGGTATATTCTATATTAGGGATTAATTTTTCTAGTACTTCTTTTACTTTGTTCATATCTGCTGGTTTAAAGTATATTATTATTTCATTATTTTCGTTTTCAATATCAATTA
>DURF01000158.1 GCA_012837395.1 Acholeplasma sp.
AGACTTTACATCAAAACTTCCAGATGAAGTAGAAATTAAAACTGTTGAAGACTTTTTCAATATTAGACATAAAAGAAATGCTAAATATACATTAATGAACGATTTAGATTTCGAAGGTTATGAAGAAGAAATTTCAAGTAACATGATTTCTATTTTCACTGGAATATTTGATGGTAATGGTAAAACAATTAAAAATTACACTTTAGAATCAAGTAATATTAACTTAGGTATTTTCCAACAACTATCAACAAATGCTGAAGTTTTTAACTTAACAATTGACAATATGACGATTAACCATAAAGGTAAAGCAACTGGCTCAAAGCGTGTAGGTTTACTCTTTGGCCAAAATACAACATCAACAACTAAAGTATCTAATATAACTATTAAAAACAGCACAATTAACTTAGAAGTTAATAGTGAATCAAATTTCACTGAAATTGGATTTTTAGGTGGAGCAAGTATTGCAAACATTAAAGATATTAATATTGATGATACAAATACAATTAATATTACTCAAGAAAGAATTGGCCAAACAAAAATTGGAGGCCTTTTAGGAAAAGTTGATCATTCAAGTACAACCGATGTTAATATTGATAATATTTATGTTGCTGGTAAAATAAATTATAAAATAAAACAAACTAAAGATGCAGGTTTAAGAGCTGCTAGTGATTCTGTTGATAGATTTACTGCAAATTTAGGTGGATTAATTGGTGAAGCTAAAAACTTAAAACTAACAAACGCAATTGTTAAAACTGAAATAAAAATTAGTGAATCAGAATTTGTTATTGCAGCAATTAATGAAGATCGTAAAGGCAAGTTCTTCTTAAACATTAATGTAGCTGGCTTATTTGCTTCAAGTGTTAATGTTAAATTGAACAATATTTTATATAACGGTTTAATTAATGTTGAAGAAGTAACTTTAACAAGTGAGTTGGAACAAGAAGAATTAGATGATATGAAATATAAATATGAAATAAATGTCAATGTTGCTGGATTATTAAACAACACAGAAATCTTTAATTCAAGTATTGATAAAGTGATAAGACAAAATGACAACTTTCAATTAAGTCCACAAGTAGAAGCTAATTTAGTTTATGGGATATTATTTACATATGCCAATAAAATTAACTACAACAAAGAAACAAATAACTTTGGTATTATAAACATTGTTGATCCTAAAGATGAAATAAGAGTATTTAATAATTTAACTGACCTTTTTGATGAAGGTAGTTGGGTTTTAGAAAATAATGAATAAAAAAGTAAAAGTCGTCTTTTAAGACGGCTTTTATTAATTTAAGGGGGAATTATAATGAAAGCTATATTGATTAGACATGGGGAACCTAATTATGAAAATGTTAGCAAATGGGGAGAAATAGGTTTAGGTTTTGAGTTTGGTGAACTAACTGAACTAGGTGAAAAACAAGCCTTTGATAGAGCAAAAGATGAAAGGCTAAAAGATGCTGACTTAATCGTATCATCACCTTACACAAGAGCGCTTCAAA
>DURF01000159.1 GCA_012837395.1 Acholeplasma sp.
AAATAACCAACAGGGCCGACAATTAAAGCAAATTGTATGGTGTTTGACAATACATACTGCATAAATACTGTATCGATAGTTATTAATTCTATATAGTTAGTAATTCCTACATATGTAGGTGTTTGAATTGCATTGAAATAAGTAAATGATAATATTACTGCTGCCACAACCGGAAGTACGATAAATATTACAAAAAGGGTCCAATATGGTAGTAAAAACCAAATTGGTTTATTAATTTTTTTGATCATATTATTTCGCCTCCACTAGCCAATAATCGATATTATCGATTGTTGGAACCGGATAATCTTTAACCGGTATTCCATTTTCAACATATCCAAATTCAGCCATTTTGTATAATATTTCACGATTAGAAATTCTTACTGCTTCATCAATTGCGAGTCTTGGATTTTTTCCATCAAAAACCATACTAGTCCAAGCATTACTTATTTCACGTTCAACCATATATGATCCAGGTATTCTAGGTGCTTCAAGGGCATATTCCCATTGACCTAAAATAACATCACGATGTTTTCTTGGAATTGATATTGTATTAAACGCTGCTAAATTTGCAGTATTCCAAAAATAAGTTTTTCCATATGTATTTTGTAAAACAAACGCAAACTCCGCTTGAATATCTGTACTTAACCACCATGATAAGAAATCCCATGATTCATCTTTATAATTAGTTGTACTCATAATCATTGCGCTTTGTGCACCTGCTGCTGCATATCTATTAATTGAGCCATCTTCTGTTAATGTTCCTGGATGTAGATCAATATCCCATAACCCATCTAACTCTAGAGCTGTTGTTGATAATAAGATATATGTTGATAAATCACTAACACCAATTGGAATCATACCGTATCTAAATTGGTTATAAAAACTTGCTACATATTTTGGCATATTATATAAAGTAAATAACTCTGACATTAATCTAATTCCTTCTAATGTCTCAGGGTTAGATATTCCTGTTTGCATTCCATCTTCTGTATATAAATGTCCACCAAATTGATAAATAAAAGGTAGGGTTGCTACAAAAGGTTTTAATCCTACATATTGTGAAATAGGAATAAAATAGTTTAATTCATAACTTTGTAAAACCGGAAGGAGTGCTTTTATATCATCCCAAGTTTGTGGTATTTCAGTTACACCAATACTACTTAAAATATCTTTACGGTAGTAAGTAACCCAAAAGTTTTGAGTTTCCGGTAAACCAAAAACGCCATCTTCAAAAATATATGGCATAATTGCACCCTTAGACATATTTGAAACTACTTCTTCGTAACCTTCAAATTGTCTTAAATCAAGCGATGCATCACGAATCGCAAAATCATAAGGAATCCAGTGATCAACCCCTAGTGCTAAATCTGGGGCATCACCACTCGCATTAGCAAGTATCAATCTGTTTTGATCTGGCATTTGAGAAAGTGTTACACGCATACCTGTATATTTTTCATCAATAATTGCTTGGAGTATTTCGATATATTGTCTAGGATAATTAACCCAAACATTTAACTCATCATCACCACTTGCAGATACTGAATATGGGTTATTAACATATGATAATACTAATCTTTTTGTTCCTTCAAAAACACTTGTAAAAATATTTACATATGGTTTAGGAAGTTTTTTATCACCATAAAAAACAGTTCTTTCAAGTTCCATTCCTGAAACCATTAATCTTTGCATTGTTTCACCTAATAAATGGCTAACAGATGCATCACCATCTGAAAATTGAACCATTTTTGAAGGTAGTCTATTAATATTTTTAGCAATACTTCTTAATCTTTTAGCTGATTGAATTAAATTAGCAATTTGAGAAGGATTAGATTCTTTTGATAAATCATTAACATAACTATGTAATTCTTCTAACTCATCAGCCCATCTTAACATGTTATCATCAGCATCTGGAAAATATCTTTCTATATCCCAGTCACGATATGGATCATCTCCACCTGATGTATATCTTTTTACTTCAAGTGCTAGTTGTTGTATTTCGCCCATTATTTCACGAATTTTTTCAATCACTGTTCGGTATGGATAATTTACAGCTTCTAAGGTTACTTCATTTTCGCCTGCCTCTAAATAAATTAAAACATCTTCATTGTTTTCATCAACAACTTTTCTATTTAAAAACCCGGTTGTATATGGAAATGCGTAACTTTCAAATAAATCAAACGGAACTTCTCCATTAATTTTTATTTGTCTAAATACTGGCATATCACTAACTAAGTTTTGACGATATTTAAAACTTAGTTTATACATCGCAGTTTCACTTACATTAAACTTATAAGTTACACTTTGGCCACCATTTTGCCACGATTCACTAAATATAGTATTTAATTCTAAATGTTGAGTATCATAATATATATTACTTGGGTCTTGTTCGCTTCTAAGTCTAATAGAAGGTTCACTTCTTCCATCCATATCACGTGCAGCAACATTTATTAAATCACTACTTAATTTTATATTTTGATAATTGTTTAAATATTCTTGATAAGTTATTATTTCTTTTGATTCAACGAAATAAAGAGACCCAATTAATAATTTGTTATTATTAGATTCAATTTTTATTTCATCGCCGCTTTCTAAGTAAAATCCGTAGAATCCCGGATGTTGACCATAGTAATCATAAAGGGCTTGTTGTTGCCATTTAAATTCTTTTGATGCTCCAGATTGTATTTCGTTTCCATAGCGATCTTTACTAAACTCTTCATTATTGAAAACCCAATTTGATTTTAAAATTAAGTTTTCACTTTCATGAAATGGTGTTTCATCATTAATTTTAATATTAATTTGATTATTATCAATCAACTCTTCTAATTCATAATAATCAATCGCTAAATAGTAAACTCCTGATTCAATGTCATTAACTGTAATTTTTAAACTTGTCTCATCATCAATATAAAAAACTTTATTTGTTGGTTCAATATTTAAATATTCTAATACGATGTTTCCATATTCTTGATCATTTATGTTAATTTCTTCACCAACAT
>DURF01000160.1 GCA_012837395.1 Acholeplasma sp.
ATTTTAAGGGCATCATCTAAATTATATAGTTTAGCATAATCTATTGCACTATAGTTATACTTATCATATCTTATTGGATAATTATTATTTAATAAATGTACCAATAAATTATATTCTCGATTAATGGTTGCTAAAGTAACAGCTTGTCTTTTAATCAGTCTTTCATATTTAGGTAACATTTGATAATTTTTTAGTAATGTTTCGATTTGATACTTTTCATATATTACTGCATAATCATAAGGAGTTTCACGATTATTGTTTTTAACATCTATATATGCATCATTGTTTAATAGCGCAAGCACAGTTTCCCTTGTTCCAAACCTAGAAGCATTAAAAAGGGGTGTTTCAAAGTCTTTATTCATTAAGTTGGGATTTAGACCTTCGCTTAATAAAAAGTAGATTAAAAGGTCGTTTGTTGTTTTTGCAGCGAAGTGTAATAAGGTGTTTCCTTTATTATCTAATAATAAAAATGATTGGTTAGTAATATTTAACAAATATTTTATAATATCAATATTACTTGCTAAAACAGCATAATGAACTGGGAAAAGATCGTTATTGGTTTTAGCTTTTAAATTTATCTCATTTTCTATTAGAAGATCAATCATTGTTTTATCTCCCTTAGCGGCCGCTAAGTGAAGGGGAGTTTCGCCTTTATTGTTAGAAAGATTAATATTAGTATGATTAATAATTAATAATTTAGCAAGTTCAATTTTAGCTTTTCTAGCACAGTCAAAAAAAGCTGTTTCACCTTCATTATCTATTAAATTAACATCTATTTCTCGTTTTAATAATTCATTTATTACTTCATAGGCATTTCCTAAGATTGCATAGTGAAGTAACGATTTGCCATTTGTGTTTTTAATGTTTATATCATAGAGATTGTTTTTAAAATATTCAATATCATTAATCATTGCACGTTCAAAAATAGTCATAAAGGTTTAAAGATTATTTAATAATCTTTTTCCTCCTTCTTCTTATTATATCTTATTATTATCTTATCATATATTTTTAATATTTTTCATTAAAAAGAAAAAGGTTCAAACAAATGTTTTTACCTTTTTCTTTTAAAATTATTTTTTCACTGCGTCTTTAAGTAATTTCCCTGCTCTAAATGCTGGTGTTTTTTGTTCAGGAACAACAATTGTTTCTCCTGTACGTGGATTTTTTCCTACTCTTTCAGCTCTTAAACGAACCTCAAATGTACCAAATCCAGTTACTACAACTTTTTCGCCTGTTGCAAGAGTTTCTGTAATTGTATCTAAAAATGCATCAACAACATCATTAGCTTGTTTTTGTGTAACATTAGCATTCATTGCTACTAATGCTAGCAATTCAGTTTTATTCATTCATTTTTCCTCCTTATTACTTTTTTATATTATAACATGAAAATAAATGTAATACAACAGTAAATTAATATTTTATCGCTTCATTATCGCATAATCTAAAAATCTTCGGATTTCAATTCTCGCTTTAGTAGTTTTTCAAGTGCAGCTTTAACAGTTAATTTACCTTCTAGTATTTCATGTGCATCGTTAATCATCGGTAGTTCGATATTATGTTTTTCTGATAAATTATTTAAGGCATAAATTGTTCTAAAACCTTCAATTGTTTGGGTTGAATGAGCGTAAATTTCTTCTTGAGTCATCCCTTCACCAATTTTCTTACCACCTTGAAAGTTTCTTGAGTTTTCACTTGATGCGGTAACTATTAAATCACCTATTCCAGTTAGTCCAAAGGCAGTTTCTCTTCTACCGCCCATGAGTTCGACCACTTTAACTACTTCTAAAATTCCTCTTGTAATAACAGCTGCACGAGCATTTTCACCAAGTCCTAGCCCGGTGGTTGCTCCACTAATAACTGCAATAGCGTTTTTAACTGCACCACCAACTTCACTACCGATTAAATCATTTGAAGTATAGATTCGCATATATGTTTGATTAGCAAACATATTTTGAACCATTAAAGCTAATTCTTCGTTTTCACTAGCACTTACAAGTAGGGTAATTTGTCTTTCAATAACTTCTTCTGCATGACTTGGACCAGTTAAACAGACAAATCCTTCTAAATTATTTTGATTTATTTCATCAACAACTATTTCTGAGACACGTTTTAATGTGTTTGGCTCAATTCCTTTGGAAACATTTATAAATATACTTTTTGAATTTATAAATTTATTCATTGAAATTAATACATCACGAACTACTTTTGTTGGCACAGCAAGCATATAAATATTAGAATAATTAATTACATCTTCTAAATTAGATGTAGCAGTAATCATTTCATTTAATTTGTTTTTAAAGATTGGATGAATATGATTATTATTAATTTCATTTACATAATTTTCATTAATTTCATAAATTAAAACTTCATGATTATTATCTTTTAATAATTGAGCAAGGGTAGTTCCCCATGCTCCACCACCTATAATGCTTACTTTCATTCTTCTTCCTTCTTTCTTAATACTAATTTAATTGGTGTTCCTGTAAAATCAATTGAGTTTCTTAATTGATTATTTAAATATCGTAAATATGAAAAATGGACATAATTAGGATTATTAACAAATAATAAAAACGTTGGTGGTTTATTGTTAACTTGTGTTATATAACTAAAACTAGCTTTTCCCTTATTATGAGTCGGTGTTGGATTCATCGCAAGTGCTTCTTGTAGTATTTGATTTAAAATACTTGTTTTAACTTCTTTAGTATAGTTTTCATACGCTAGGTCGATTGCTGGAAATATCGTTGTAATTCTTTGGTTTTTTAAAGCTGATGTAAAAACTATTTCTGCATAATCTAAAAATGGAAACTCATCTTTAATATGTTTAACCATTTTATGCATTGTCTTATCATCTTTTTCAACAATGTCCCACTTGTTAACAACAATAATTATTGCCTTATTTGCATCAATTGCATAACCTGCGACATTTTTATCTTGTTCAACAATTCCTTCTGCACCATCTAAAACTAATAATACAACGTCAGATTTTTCGATTGCGTTAATTGTTCTTATGACACTGTATTTATCAGTTGATTCATAAATTCTACCACGTTTTTTAATACCCGCGGTATCAATTGCTGTATATTTTTTATTATTAAATTCAAATTTTGAATCAATCGCGTCAGTTGTTGTTCCAGATATTTCACTAACAATCACACGATTTTCACCTAAAATACTATTTGTTAGTGAAGATTTACCAACGTTTGGTCTACCTATAATTGAAAATTTAATTGAATCATCTACAACAACTTCATCATGATCACCCATTTGATAAATGATTTTATCCAATAAATCACCAATTCCAATGCCATGATTAGTTGAAACTGCAATTGGATCATCAAATCCTAATTGATAAAAATCATATATATTATGCATTTGATTAACATCATCAATTTTATTAACTGCTAAAATTACCGGTTTTTTAGTTTGATATAAAAGATTAGCAATATAATTATCACCATCAGTTATTCCTACTTTTCCATCAGTTAAAAATATTATTAAGTCAGCTTCATCCATTGCTAAGTTAACTTGTTCCTTAATTTGACTTAAAAAGGGCACATCGATAATATCGATGCCCCCTGTATCAATTACATTAAAAGTTTTAGTTAACCATTCTGCTTTTGCATATATGCGGTCTCTTGTTACGCCTTCTTCATCGTTAGTAATTGAAATTCTTTCTCCAACTATACGATTAAAAAGACTTGATTTACCAACATTAGGTCGCCCTACTATGGCTACTACAAACGGCATTAAATCACAACCTTTATTCTTTTAAATCTTCACCGATTAAATCGCCGATTGTTTGACCGCTATTTTCTTCTTCACTTTCTAAATATTTTTCGAAAGTTTCACGGTCTTTCTTTTCTAACACTTTAACAATAGATAATCTCAAATTCCAATTTTTATGATTTGCTTCTGTTACTAATGCTTGATCGATTTTATCTCCAACTGAGAAGTATGCACTTATTTGATTTGCATTTTCTCTTAAAGCTTCATTAGCAGGTATAAATCCATTTATACCATCAACTAATACTTCTAGTCCACTATCTTTAACGTCAGTAATTTCTGCACTTACAATATCACCACGTTTAAATGTAACATTTTTCCATGGGTTATCTTCTAATTGGCGTTTTGATAGGCCTATTTTTTCACTCTTTAAGTCTAGTCTAATAATTGCAAGTGTTATTTCATCATCAATGTTAACATGGCTATCAAAATTATCATTTGGATTCCATGAATATTCATTTTTATGTAATAATCCTCTTACATCTTGAGCTACTTCAACAATTAATCCAAATGGTAATTTTTGAACTACTTTACCAGTAACTTCATCACCAACTTTATTGTTTGCAGCAAATTCTTCAAACGGTGTTGGAACTAATGCTTTCATTGATAAGTCTAGTCTATTACCTTCTTTTTTAATTACTTTAACTTGAACTTCTTGGCCTTCAGTTAAAACATCTTCTAACTTATCAATACGGTAGTGTGAAACTTGTGAAATTCTTAATAATCCGACAATATTTTCAAATCTAACATTAGCAGCATGTTTTTCTAATTTATCAATTGTACCAGTTAAAATATCTCCAGTATTAATTGAATCAAGTTCTTGTTGTCTTTCTTCCATTCTTTGTTCGTAAGCTTCTTTTCTTTCGCGTTCGAAAATTTCTTTTCTAGAACCTATAATTCTAGTAAATCTTCCACGTCTACTTGCTTCAATAATGTTAATTTTTAAAACTTTGCCTTTTAATTTAGCTTTTTCTTCAATAAGTTCATAATCTAGTAAAGTAAATGGTAAAAACACTTCATAACCTAAATAATCTAGTAAAATACCTTTTTCAGCTACTTTTTTAACTTTAGCATCGACTTCTTCTTTCGATTCTACTAAATCAACAATTAGATTGAAGTTTTCTTTTTTAATTATTGGAAGTCTTGACATTAAAATTAACGGTGGTTCTTCCGTGATTTTTTGGATACGTCCCTTAACAGTATCTCCTTCTTTTACTACATTAGCAAACGTGTCTAAACTTGGATCATAATTGTCAATGTGCATTCTTGCTTCAGTAAAATATTTAACATCTATTAAGATGGTATTATCAGTAACCTCAACAACTTTCCCTTCTACGATGTCTCCTACTTTTAATATTTTAATTTCCATCTTTTTCAATCTCCTTTTTTTCTATCAATATTATTATTTTTTCTACTACTTGCTCGATAGTTAAATAAGTAGTATCTAATACGATTGCATCTTCTGCTTTTTTAAGCGGTGACTCTTCTCTCGTTGAGTCTTTTTTATCTCTTATTTTTATTTCTTCAATAACTTCTCTTATATCTTTATTTACACCCTTTAAAAGATTTTCTTCATATCTTCTCTTAGCTCTTTCCTCAACGTTTGCAGTTAAAAAAACTTTTAAGTTAGCGTTCGGTAAAACTACTGTCCCAATATCTCTGCCATCCATTACGACATTAATTCCTTCAGTTGCTTTTCTTTGTAAGTCAACCATTTTCTTTCTAACATATGGAAAACTTGAAACCAGTGATACATTTTTAGTAACTTCTTCAGATCTAATATCTTTACTTACATTTTTACCTTCTAAATATATTTTATCATTAACATAAGAAATTTTTATCTTATCAAGAAATGTATATTCATCTTCGTTATTTAAATTTATCTTGTTATTAATTGCCCATAAGGTAACTGCACGATACATTGCTCCTGTGTCAATATGGGTCCAATTTAACCTTTTTGCAACAAGAGAACTGATTGTACTTTTTCCCGATCCAGCTGGACCATCAATGGCTACATGAAATTCTTTCATAAAGTACCCCCACTAAAGTCTATTATATCATATATTATATGAATTGTTAGAATTTGTTATTATTTTTTTCTTTTGTATTGATTAGCATATAATTTTTTTATTTCGTGAATTGTTAGTTCTCTAAAGCCGCCTCTTTTAATACCTTTTAAAGTTAAAAAGTCATAACGAATTCTTGTTAAAGTTTTAACAGGATGATTAATAGCTTCAAACATTTTTCTTATTTGACGATTTTTACCTTCAGTTAAAACTACATTTAGAAGTGTTGATTGATTTTCTTTATCTAATTCAATAATATTAACCGACTTAGCAACAGCTAAATAATTATCATCTATAATTACTCCTTTACGGAATGCAATTAGTTTCTTTCTTACGATAATTCCTTTAACCCTAACAATATATTCTTTTTCAACATCAAACTCTGGTCTAGTTAGAATTTGTGTTAATTCACCATCATTTGTTAATAATAAAATACCAGCTGAATCATAATCAAGTCTACCAACTGGATAAATTCTTTTATCTTTAAATTCATCAGTTAACAAATCTAGGACAATTCTTCGGTTTTTATCATCACTTGTTGTTGAAATATAACCAGTTGGTTTATTCATTAACAAATAGATTTTTTTAGCTTCTTTAATTGGTTTATTATCAACTAATATAATATCATCATCATTAACTTTAGTGCCAAGTTCAGTAACTACTAGACCATTTACCTTAACTCTACCTTCTAAAATCATTTCTTCTGCTTTTCGGCGTGATGCAATATTTGTTTTAGCGATAACTTTTTGTAATCTTTCCATTTTTAAATTTTCCTCATAAATAAAAAGGCTTATTAGCCTGTTTATTTTTCTCTTGAAACATAGCTTCCATCATAAGTTGAAACTACTATTCTTTCTCCTTGTTCAATAAATAGTGGTACTTTAACTAATAATCCTGTTTCAAGTACTGCGTCTTTAGAAGCATTAGTTTTTGTATCACCTTTAACACCCGGTACTGTATCAGTAACTGTTAGTGTTACGTTATCAGGTAAATTAATTCCTAAAACTTCACTATTATTAAATATTAATACTTCAACAACCATACCTTCATAAATGTATTTAAGTTGTTCTTTTATATTGTCTTCTAGCAATTCAATTTGTTCATATGTTTCATTATTCATAAATACATGCATTGTTCCATTTGCATATAGATATTGCATTTTTTCACGATTAATTAAAGCTTTTTTAACTTTTATACCAGCATTAAATGTATGATCAATAATTGATCCTGTTCTTAAATTTCTTAATTTAGAACGGACAAAAGCACTACCTTTACCTGGTTTAACATGTAAAAATTCAATAATTTGATAAATGTTTCCTTCAAATTCAATTGTCATATTTGTTTTAAATTCGTTTGTTGATACCACAAACATCACCTCAATCTTAAAATTACCATAGTTATTATACTATATATTTTATCTTTTTTACAACTAATATTTGTTTATTTGTAATATATCTAATATAGAATCTACTGTCTTTATTATATCATTAGAATTATTACTAATAATGTGAGTAGCAAAATCACGGTATAGTAAAAATCTTTTTTGAGCTAAATCAGCGACTGATATATCTTGATATGATACTTTTGGATATTCTTCTTCTAATCTTTTTTCTAATATTTTATTATCAACATCTAAATAAATTACAATACCATCTAATAATTTTTTATTGCCTCTAGTATTGACAATTCCATCGTTACAAGCTACCACTATATTATCATCATTTAACTTGCTTAAAATATCAATCTCAGCATTATTAATAGTCTTTTCTCCATAATGATTAACTATTTCATCAAGAAACATTAATGCATTTTTTTCTATTTCAGTATTAATATCAATAAATTTAAAGTTTAGTCTTTCTGCAAGTATTTTTCCAACCTTTGTTTTTCCAGAACCTGCAAGACCAATTAAATATATTTTATTTTTATTCATTTAAAAACTCCTTAACTACTTCTATAATTTCAAGATGAAGATCCTTTTTATATGCATCAAATACTTTTGAATTCATTTGATTTAAAAACCATGTTTTTTGTCTTTTAGCTAAACGCATTGATGATTTAATTATTTCATCTTTTGCAACTTCTAAACTAATTTCATTTGCTAAATATTGATTTAATTCACGGTAGCCAATAATATTTAGTTCAATGTTTTTATTTCTTATACTTTTAACTTCATCAATAAAACCTGCATTAATCATTTCATCTAATCTTTTAATTAAAATTGGTTTTAATACTTTTCTATCAACATCTAAATAAATTGTTAAAATATTATAAAGGGGTTCGTCTTTATTAACTTTCTCACTTCTTTTGTGATTTGTTTTAGATAAATGATAAGCTCTAACTAGTCTTACTCTATTATTAATGTCTATTTCTAAATTAGGATCGTTTAATTTTAATTCTTCATATAAATCCTTATTTGTCAAATTATCATAATCTTTATAATTATAATTATCATCTTCCCTAAATTCGTAATTATATAAAGCTGATTTTATATAAAAGCCAGTTCCACCAACAATAATTGGAATAGCTATTTCATTAATTAATCTTCGTGCATCTTTTTGAAAATTATAAGCACTATAGCTTTTACCAACATTTAAAATATCAAAAAGATGATGTGGTATACCAGCTTTTTCTTCTTCTTTGATTTTAGCTGAACCAATATTTAACTCTTTATAGACTTGAACTGAATCACCATTAATAATTTCTGCATTAAAATGTTTAGCAAGTTCAATTGATAACCTAGTCTTACCTGATGCAGTTGGACCAACAATAACAATAACTTTTTTCATTAAACTACTCTCCTAAACATTCTTTCAATTTGATAGTGCGTTAGTTTAATAATTGTTGGTCGTCCATGCGGACATGTATAAGGATTTTTTGCTCTTCTAAGTCTAGATATAAGACTATTTACTTCTTGAAGTGAAAGACGTTTATTAGCTTTAATTGATGCTTTACAACTAATATCTTTTGCTAGGTCATTTAATAGTTTTTGAGTTGTTACTTCTTCATCATTTTCAATCATTAAAATCATTTTTGTGATTGAGTCTTCTAAATCTTTATTTAAAATGAAGTTAGGATGACCAATAAGTTTTGTTTCACTATTAAAAATAAATCCTAGTTGATTAAATTGTTTAATATGATTATTAATAAAAACTAAATCTTCTTTTGTTAAATTTAGGTGTTCAGGAATTAATAAGTTGTTAGTTATTATTTCAAGATCATTTAATTTAGAAATATAGTATTCATAATTAACTCTTTCCTCAGCAGCATGTTGATCAATTAAATATAGTCCATCTTCATTTTGAAACATTAAATATGTTGAAGCAAGATTACCAATATAATCCATTTCTGGTATTTTTTGAAGGTTATTATTAGAAGTTTCTCTAAATTCTTCATTATATTCAAAATCAAGACTTTCTTTAATATATTTTTCGTCTTTTAAAATAGTTCTATCAATAACTTCTATATTTTCAGCAATTTTGTGTTTTGTGTCAATTAAAGTATTTTTAATAATTGACTCTATTTGATATTTTAAAATTGATTCATTGCTAAACTTAACCTCTAATTTTTGAGGATGAATATTAACATCTAATAAATATGGATCCATTCCAATTGATAATACTGCAATCGGATAACGATTAGTCATTAAAAACTGTTGATAGCCATTAATTACTGCTTGAGTAATTGGAAAATTTTTAATATATCTTCCATTAACAAATATTGTTATACCATTTCTTCTTGATCTTGTAATTTGTGGTGATATTAAATAACCTTTTAAATTAATATTACTAAATGTTTCGTCAAATGTTTTAATATCTCTTAAAACATTTGAGCCATATATTTGTCTAATTAAACTAAAATAATCCTCATTACCATAAGTTTCTTTTACTAATTTTTCATCAATCGTTAATGAAAACCTAATATTTGGATGTGATAAAGCGAGTCTATCAAAGATATCAATAATTGCAGCTCTTTCACTAAATTCAGATTTTAAATATTTTAAACGAGCAGGTGTGTTGTAAAACAAGTCATTAATAGTTATTTCTGTGCCTTCATTTAAACTATCCACACCGCTTGCGATTAGTTTTGAATCTTCATATTTAACATAATGACCATTTGAATTTTTTTGTCGTGACTTTAGAGTAACTTTACTAACTGATAATATTGCAGCTAGAGCTTCACCTCTAAAACCCAGTGTTTTAATTCTTGTTAAGTCTTGTTCTGTTGATATTTTAGATGTTGCATGTCTTAAAAAAGCCTTTTGGGCATCAACTTCATTTAAACCAATGCCATTATCAACAATCTTAATTTCTTTTAAACCGTTGTTTAAAATAAATATATCAATTGTTGTAGCATTAGCATCGATTGAATTTTCTACTAACTCTTTAATAATTGATGCTGGTCTTTCTACTACTTCTCCAGCAGCAATCATATTAGCTAGTTTTTCATCCATTTGTTTAATTACAGACATAAAAACCTCTTATTATCATTTTTTAATTTTATTTTGTAAATTTTGTAGAAATATTAAAGCTTCAATTGGTGTTAATTTATTTATATCAATATTTTCTAAATCATTTAGCACCTCTTCTTCATTAGGATTAATGCTTTCTGCAAGTGAGACTTCATCTTGATAATTAAATAAATCAACTTTAATTTCTTTTTTATTTTTTTCTAAACTTTCTAAAATTGTTTTACTTCTTTTTAATAAATCTTTTGGTAGGTTTGCTAGTGCTGCTACTTGAATTCCATATGATCGATCTGATGCACCTTTTTCGACTTGATGAAGAAATACCATTTTATTGTTTTCTTCTTTCGCTTTAACATGTAAGTTAATAATGTTTTTATAACTATTAGAAAGTTCTGTTAATTCATGATAATGAGTTGCAAAAAGCGTTTGTGCTTTAATTTTTGTAGCAATATATTCAACAATACCTTGAGCTAGTGCCATACCATCATATGTTGCAGTACCTCTTCCTATTTCATCAAATAAAATTAATGAGTTTTCGGTAGCATTTTGGATTGCTTCATTACTTTCAACCATTTCAACCATAAAAGTCGATTTACCAGCACTTAAGTCATCAGATGCACCTATTCTTGTAAAGATTGCGTCATATAAGGGAATTGTTGCTCTATCAGCAGGAACAAATGAACCTATTTGCATCATATATACAATTAGGGCATACATCCTCATATAAGTTGATTTACCGCTCATGTTAGGTCCAGTTATTAAAAATACTTCACTTTCATTCATTAAGACATCATTTGCAACAAATGGTGTGAATTTTTCAACAACGGGATGACGACCTTTTATCACTTCAACTTCTTTTGTTATTGTATTAATAACTGGTCTTTTATAACGATTTTTTTCAGCAGTTATTGCATGACTTAAATATAAATCAATTTGACTAATAACTTGACTTAATTCTTGTAAAGAACTTAAATATTGTTCAGTTCTAGTTCTAATTTCAACAAATAATTCATATTCTAAATTGATTGCTTTTTCTTTAGCGTTTAAAATTAAGTCTTCTTTTGATTTTAATACTTCTGATGTGTATCTTTCACTATTTGTTAAAGTTTGTTTTCTTTCATATCCATGATTTTCACCAAGCATCATAGATTGAGCTTTACTTATTTCAATAAAGTAACCAAAGACTCGGTTATAACCAACTTTTAAGTTTTTAACACCTAATCGTTCTTTTTCTTGTTCTTCAAATTCATCTAACCATTTTTTACTATTTAAATTAATGTCTCTTAATTCATCTAACTCTTTATTATAGTTATCTTTAATTAAACCGCCTTCTTTAATTAAGATGGGTGCTTCTTCAATTAATGACTCGTCTAATAATTTAAAAAGACTATCATGTTCATCTATTTGATTTGCTAGTTCACTAATTAATTCATCTTCATATTTGTTTAATACATTTTTAAGGGGATTTAATACTTTAAGAGTTAATTTTAATTGAATTAAATCTCTAGGATTTACACTTTTAAAAGATATTTTACCAACAATACGGTTAATGTCATAAACTTGGTTTAAATAATCAATTAATTCATCTCGATATAAAACGTTAGAAAAAGCATCAATTAAATTATAACGGTAATTTAAAATATTACCATTTTTAACCGGATAATTTAACTCGTGTTTTAAAAGTCTAGCACCCATTGGGGTTTTAGTATTATCGATATGATAAAGTAGGGTTGTTTTAGGATTATTAGTGTTTGATTCTAATATTTCTAAATGTCTTTTTACTTGGTAATCAATATTTAAGTAATCTTTATTTTCAACTACTTCGATTGGTCTCAAATGACTAAGGGGTTGCATTTGAGTTGTATTTAAGTAATTTAGTAAATGTCTAGGCCCTATTTTTTGATCATTATTTAAATGGTTACTCCATTTCGTATCATGATTATTATAGTTTTGGTGAATAGTAACATAAATTTGGTTGTTTTTTAAGTCTTCAATTAACAACGGATCTGATTCATTTGCTAAAACAATTTCTCTTATCTTTAAAGATTTAACATGATTTATAGCAACTTTTTTATTTAAATTATCCATTAAAAAAGATTCTCCTGTCGAGATATCGACATATGTTAATAGATAACCTAATTCTTTTAGTATTAAACTTGCAATGTAGTTGTTGTTTTTTGAAACTAACATTTCATCTTCAAATATTGTTCCAGGAGTAATAAGTCTAATTACTTCACGTTCAACAAGACCTTTGCCAGGTTCTGTTACTTGTTCTGCTAAAGCAACTTTATAACCCCTTTCAATTAATTTTTGAATATATGGTTTTGCTGAATGATGTGGAACTCCTGCCATTGGAATTTTATCACCTGCATCACGTGATGTTAATGTAATTTCTAGTTCTTTGGATGCAATAATTGCATCATCAAAAAACATTTCATAAAAATCTCCTAACCTAAAAAAGACTAACGCATCAGCGTAGTCTTCTTTAATTTTTAAATATTGTTGAATCATCGGGGTATAAGCTTTTTCATTTTTAGTAGACATAAAATCCCCCTTTAAATATTATTAATGAAATAAGTTTCTAAAGAAATCAATTATTGTTTTTAAGAATCCTAAATGTTTATCAACAGAAGGAACACCATTTGGTGTAAATAATGCATATAGTATAATTACTATTGCAATAAAGAAAACAAGTGTTAATAATACAAATAATATTCTTAAGAAAATATTCTTTTTAGGTTTTGATATTGTTTCTTCTTTTTGATCTAGTGCTTTAGTAGTTACTTTGTTTTCTTCTAATTCATCGCTGTATTCAGTAATTGGTGCGAATTCTTTAGCTTTTTGTCCGTGATATTCTACAATGTTTAAATCTGTTCTTTCAACTGATGTAATATCAAAAGCTTTTCTTGATACTTGTTTTTCTGTAACAACAATAGTTTTTTCTTCAACTACTGGCTCTTCTTCAACCACTAGTTCTTCTTCAACTATTGGCTCTTCTTCAACTATTGGCTCTTCTTCAACTATTGGCTCTTCTTCAACCACTGGTTCTTCAATAACTTCTTCTACCATTTCAGGTTCTTCAATTTCTTCTACACTATAAACTGTTGGTGATGGCACAAAGTATGCTTCTTTAGTTTCAGTTGCATTTGATAAAATATATTCAATAACTTCTTCTTTTTTTAATTCGGTTGAAGCTTTAATATCATTGTTTTTAGCATATCTTTGAATTAAAATTATATTCATTTTATTTAAATCAGCTTCGATTTCTTCTGTGTATTCATTACGCTCTTTTAATTCTTGACATATAATTTCAATCAATTCAGATTTTTTTAATCTTGAAGGAACATTAACACCATATTTTTTACCTAGTTCACGAATTTCTGTAATTGTAGAACTACGGTAAAGAACAGGTCTAATTTGTTCTTGAATTAGTCCATCAATATGATCTTTTTCGTCATAAAATAGTAAATCTAAAGTTTTATTGTAACTAATGATATCTTCTTTTGTATTAGGAGTGTTTTTAGTGTGTTCTTCAGCGTCTTTAATTATTTGTAATAAACTATTTTCATTTATATTACGGTCAGTAATATTTTCTAAAATGTTTAACCATAGTAGATCTAAAAATTCTTGTTCCAACTCTGGTTGTTTGTAAAATTTAAATAAGTTAACTAGTTGAACCTCTGTAAATTGGTTAAACCACGAAAGACGATAATTCATTTCGTCTGCCAAATTGTGACGTTCTTGTCTAGTCGCAAAAACCTCATCTCTAAAAATGGCTTTTAAGGTTTGAATTCTCAATTGTCTTGGAAAATTTAAATTTAAATCCTTAAAAAATTCAACTACTTTTGTAGCTGGATATTTTGTTAAGACCTTTAAAACGTCATTAACTAACCTTTGTTCCCCTAATAATGTAATTTTTGAGTCTTTTTCATATCGCGGCATAACATTAACCCTCCTTATAATTAAATTTGTATTAATTATTTTTATATTTA